>NZ_ASSI01000085.1:0-40492 GCF_000466765.1 Burkholderia sp. AU4i
CCCCCTGACGGTGCTCGGGCTCGGCCCGGGAGGCGCCGCGTGGCTCACGCCGGCCGCGCGCGCCGCGCTCGCGGACGCGACCGACATCCTCGGCTACACCACCTACGTGAACATGGCCGGCCCGTTCCGCGACGACCAGCGCTTGCACGGCACCGACAATCGCGAGGAGATGCAGCGCGCGCGCCATGCGTTCGAACTCGCGGCCGAGGGCCGGCGCGTCGCGGTCGTGTCGTCCGGCGACCCGGGCGTGTTCGCGATGGCAGCGGCCGTGCTCGAGGCACTCGACGAAGCGCGCGACCCGCACTGGGCCGCGGTCGACCTGCGCGTGGAGCCCGGCATCTCGGCGTCGCTCGCGACGGCCGCCCAGGCCGGCGCGCCGCTCGGCCACGATTTCTGCGCGATCTCGCTGTCGGACAACCTGAAGCCGTGGGACGTGATCGAGACGCGCCTGCGGCATGCGGCGCAAGCCGATCTGGTGATGGCGTTCTACAACCCGATCTCGCGCGCGCGGCCGTGGCAGCTCGATCGCGCGCTCGATGTCGTGCGCGCGCATCGCACGGCCGATACGGTGGTCGTGCTGGGCCGCGACATCGGCCGGCCGGGCGCGACGCTCGCGACGACGACGCTCGGTGCATTGCGCAGCGACCAGGTCGACATGCGCACGATGGTGATCGTCGGCTCGTCGACCACGCGCCGCTTCGCGATCGGCGAGGGGCGCGAGTGGGTCTATACGCCGCGCTGGTATCGCTGAACCCGGTCAGCGCGCCGGCCTGACGCCGTGCGCGCGGGCATACGCCGTGCCGCCCGCCCCCCAGAACCGGTACACGAGCACGCCGACGACGGCCTGCGCAGCGACCACGAACGCGACGCAGCCGGCCCATCCCCACCGGTGCCAGCCGGGCACCGGCAGGATCGAGCCGAGGCTGCCGCCGAAGTAATAGCAGGACAGGTAGATGCCGATCGCCGTCGAGCGCGCGCTCGACGCCGCCTGTGAAATGAACGTGTTGGCCGACGCCTGTTCGACGAACACGGCGGTCGAGCTGAGCGCGAGGCCGGCCAGGATCACCGGCACGTGGTCGGACAGCGTGAGCAGCGCTCCGCCGATCGCGAGCGCGGCCGCGGCGAGCCCCGGTGCGCGCGGGCCGCGATGCCGCGCTAGGCGCCCTGCCAGCGGCGTCACGACCACCGCCACCAGGAACACCGCATAGATCGCGCCGATCCCGACCGTGCCGAAGCCGAACGGCGCGCGGGCCAGGCGCAGGCCGACGAACGTGAACGTCGCGACCTGCGACGCGAGCACGCACGCGCCGATCGCGAACGATGCGAGCAGCGGGCCGCGCGTGACGATGCGCCAGGCCGGCCCCGCACCGGCGTCCGTATCGGGTTCGACACGCCGCGTGATCGCGCCGGACGCCGGCAGGCTCGCGTAGATCGCGATGCCCGTGACGAGACACAGCGCCGCGACGACGTCGAGCGCATGCCGCCAGCCCCACATCGACGTCATCAGGTTGGTCGCGAAGCGGCCGGCGAAACCGCCGAGCGTCGTGCCGGCGACGAACAGCGCGCTGATCTCGGCCGACGTGCCGGGATCGAAGCGCTCGGCGATGTACGCGATCGACAGCGCGAAGACGAACGGCATGACCAGGCCGGCGGCAAAGCGCGCGCCGAGAAACGACGCGAAACCTGCCGCATGCGCGGACCACAAGACCGGCAGCGCGACGGCCATCGCGGCCAGCGAGATCGCGATGCGCCGCTCGATGCGCGCGGCCAGCACGCCGACGAACGGCGCGATAATGGCGACGGCCGTCGTGGTGGCGCTCACGCCCTGCCCCGCGCGCTCCGCGCTGACGCGGAAAGTGGCCGCGAGTTCGTGCAGGATGCCCTGCGTCGAATACAGATTGAGAAACGCGGCGAAGCCGCAGAGAAAGAACGCGATGCGCGTGGTCCTGTCGTTCATCGGAGCTGCCTGGTCGTCGATGCCGACAGTCTGACGAGCGCGCCGTACGCACGCCAATACCGTTTTCATCGCGATTGATACCGGAACGACAACAATGCTCGACCTGCGCCGCCTCCGCTATTTCGTGGTCGTCGCCGACGAACTGCACTTCGGCCGCGCGGCATTGCGCCTGCGCGTCGCGCAGCCGCCGCTCACGCGCCATATCGCCGCACTGGAAAGCGAGCTCGGCGTGCAGCTGTTCGAGCGTTCGACGCGCGCGGTGCGGCTGACGCCGGCAGGCGCCGCGTTCCTCGAACAGGCGCGCAACGTCGTCAGCGCGGCCGCCGAGGCCGAGGCGAGCGCGCGCAAGCTCGCGCAAGGCATCGCCGGACGAATCGTGATCGGTTACGCGAGTGCCATTCCGATGTCCGACACGTTCCCGGACGTCATCCGCGCCGCGAGCCGCACGATGCCCGACGTCGAATTCGCGTTCCGCGAGGCGGCGACCGCCAGCCAGCACCGGCAGATCGCGGACGGCACGATGGACATCGGTTTCGGCTGGGCATGGGGCGACGCGCCTGGCGTGCCGGTGGCGTCGCTCGTCGTGTCGCGTGAACCGCTCGTGGCCGCCGTGCCGGCCGGGAATCCGCTCGCGGGCCGCGCGAGCGTCGACGTCGCGGCGCTGGCGAGCGAAACCTTCGTGACGTTTCCGCCGGGTTACGGCTCGGCATTGGCCGCGGCACTGGACGACCTGTGCGCACAGGCCGGATTCGCGCCGAGCATCGGCGTGACCGCGGCACAGATCACGACACTCGTGTCGCTGGTGGCCGCCGAACGCGGCATCGCGATCGTGCCGGGTTTCACGGCGACGCTGCAGCGTCCGGGTGTCGTGTACGTGCCGCTTGCCGGCACGCGCGCGGTCGAGCAGATCGTGTCGTGGAGCGAGCCGTTTGCGTCGGCGTGCGTCGAACGCTTCGTCGCACTCGCGCGCTCGCTTGTGCAGCCCGCATCGGCTTGACGCGTGTCAAGCGATCCGGATCGATCCTCCCCATGGTTTCGGTGTTCCGGCCGCGCGATACCCTTTTCCGCACCGATCACGTTTGCCGGAACGGTTGAGCGCCCTCACCGAATGCCGTGGGTGCCGCAGATATCGCCGGAATGACGCGCGCCGCACTGCCACCGTGACGCGCGGCCCGCATGCCGGCGCGGTCGCCCGCGAAATCGATGAGGGCTGCTCACTACCTCACTGCACCAAGATGGTGTAAACCGCTCGCGCGTCAGCCAGTCCCCCGTCATTCGTGGCCGTGACGGTAAACGTGTACCGCCCGGTTTTCCTCGGCGTACCAATAATCCCGCCCGTATCCTGATTGAACTGGAGGCCCGGGGGCAACCCCCCGTTGGTCACCGTGAAGCGGACGGTCGCAGGCGTGTTCGTCGTTATTTTCGCGCCGTAGAGCGCGCCTTGAGTGGCGACCGGCAGGACGGCGGGGCCCAGTTGCGGTGTGGGTGCCGATACGGTCTGCGGCGCGCCGATCGGGACGCCTTCGGCATTCACCTGCTGCAACGACCAGCTTTGCCCGGGGGTGACGGACTTCAGGGTCCACGAGGTCGTCTGGTCGCGAAGCGCGGCCCTCTGCTTTTCGGTGAACGCGCCGAGATTCCTGGCGGTTTCCCACTGCTTGATCTTGTCGAGGATATCCGGCGTCTCATCTGCCGAGAGCAGGAATGCCATCGTGGACTGGAAGCCAATGCCGGCGTTGAGCGCCGCGCCGCGTGCGAGCCGGGTTTCGATCCTGGTCAACGAGACGCCGGTGATATCGAACCAACCAAGCATGCCCGGCAGGTAGTTGGCCTGATAGAAGGCGTTGTCGCGGTACAGCTGATCGATGTCCGAGTTGGACCAGCTCGCCCGGGTCAGCGTGTCCCATGCGTTCGAGGTCATCCGGCTCGTCTCGCTGATGTATCCGTCGTGCCCGGTCTGGGCAGCGTAGGTGCCGTTGATCAACCGTGCAATGCCGAAGCTGCCCCAGCCGGTCTGACTGGCGGATTCCACCCCGTCGAAGGAGTGGTACCGGATGCCGACGTTGTTCCTGAGGGCGCCCAGCCGGGTGGCGATCTCGTCGATGATGCCGAGGCCGCCGATGGCCCCGCCGTACGAATTCACGATCACCCTCGCAACGGGCGTGCCACGCGCGGCTTCGGCCGGGACGGAGCCCCACTGGCCTCGGGTCAGTCCACTGACTTGCCATTCGGTGACGCCTCTTTGGACCGCGTTGAACGAGATGAACTCGTTGCCGATACGCAGCATCTTCTCGTTGATCCCGTCCCGCACCGGCGCGAATCCGCTCAAGTAGAGCATCTTGCTCGTCATGTTCAACGGCCGGGACAAGGCGGCTTGACCGCCCAAGGCCAGGCGAGGATCCGCGGGCGGCGAAACGTAGGGGTCGATGGAGGTGGGCGAGCCGACGCTGATGAAGTCCGACATGGTATGGACGCCGACGCGGACGCCGTGCTCCTTTGCCGCCTCCACAAGCTTCTCGGCTCCGTTGTCGCTGTCGCCGAAGGTGGAGTCGAACTGATAATGCCCGGTGTATTTCCAGGGGCCGCGAAAATTCCGTGGCGAGTAGATATAGTTGATTCCCGCGCTGTTGGCGAATCGGGCGGCCTTGCCGACATTGCCGGTGTCGAGATCGTCCAGCACGAAAGACGACTGGCTGCTCGCCTGCGCCACTTTCTGCCACTGGCCGTTCTGGGTCGGATACGGGAGGTTTTCACCCGAGGCAATGAACGACAACAGGGTCGTCACGAGCTCCGGTGCGCTGCCGTACAGCGCAATCTTCGATCCGATGACCGAGCCCGCGCTGTCGAGCGGGCCGAGCGGGATCGGATAGTCATTGGGATTGAGCCGGTCGCGCCGGCGCGTATAGTCGAACGTGAAGGCGCGCAGCACGGCCCCCCATGACGTCTTCGCCGCCGCGCACCACGGCTCCAGCGCCGCCACGTCCACGTTGTAAGGATTGGGGATGACGTCGCTTTCCCAGCCGTATTGCGGATATTCCTTGGGCCACGCGCCTTCGGTACGGTCGTTGAGCGGCTTGAGGCCGATCGCGAATTCGTTGTCTCGCACCACGCCCGCGGCTTCGCCGACCGTCTGGTTGATCGCGACAGGCAACGGCCCCCACAGCAGCGTCTTAACGTCGGAAGCGGGATCGGTCGACACGCGGGTCACTTCAAAGGTGGCGTAGCCGTTTTTCTGCAGGACGCGGACATCGACCTCGAATGCGAGGCCGGCATCGTTCACGAAGGACAGCGTGTTGTCGGCGGACGACCATCGGACGCCGGCGGGCTTCGCCAGTACGTCGTTGATCACGAGCCTGACGAGCGGGACGGATTTCCCGGGCGAGATGTAGTTGCGGCCGCTGCGCGAATCGATGAGTTCGACGACAGCGCCGGTGGAGTCCAGGCCGAGCGTCAAGTAGCCAGCCGGAATGTGTAGAGTGCTTGTCATTTTTCGACTTTCCTGACGAAAATGGCGGGCGCCGCGAGCGGCGCCGATGGCGGCCAGCCGCAGTGAATCGCTGCGGCTGGCCCGCCGCCGCAACTGCCTCGTCAACCTTCCGGCGGTGAAGCCGGCGCAGTTGGAAAGAGGCAGCGACCGCATGACTCCGGTTCGGGTTTTATTGGCTCGGAACTTCGGCGATATACGAAACGTAGAGGTTTTGCCCCCAGTCGCTGCCCGAATAATTCGGGAACACCCTGTCTTCGCGGGTGATGTTGACGTTGAATCCGGTCGTCGTGACCTGGGTCACCGTCACCGAGAACGTGTCCGGATAACTGGATCCGTCGTTGGGGTCCTGGAGGGTCGTCACCACCACGATGGGCGCGGTCGAAAACGTGCCCGGAAACGTGATCTGCGCATTGAAAGGCGGGTTGATCCAGGAATCCTGATTACCGCCCTGAACGCTTCCGACTGCCTGCTTTGCTACGATTCTTTCCAGCATGTTGAGCTCCTGATGGATGGAACGACGTAAGGTCTTGAGTGAGCCTCGCGCGAATGCACTTCGCTCGAAGACAAAGTTATGCCGCGCATGCGTCGAAAGCGATTACACGTGATTACATGATCGAGGCGGCCATCAAGGGACGTCGAAAGCGACGATTTCATGTCGAAATCGTCGGCAATTTTGTCCTGGTTCACACTCGATGCATGACGGAACGATGTCGAATCGGCAAGATCGTTACGCATCGGGAATCAAATAACAAAAAGAACAACTAACCATTCACTATTCGACGCGAATCCTCCAAGATGGGCACGCCGCCGGCCGGGCATGCCCGGTCGCCCGACCGGCGGCGATACGCGGGCCAGCGTATCCCTCTTCCACTTGGAGAACACAATGCACAACAATGTGTTGCCGCGTTTCATCCCGCGCGCGTTTGCCGCGGGTTGCCTGCTCGCCGTGGCGAGCGTGTCCCAGGGCGCCGGCGTCTATGCGCCCTATGTCGACGTGACGCTCTATCCGACGCCGCTCGTCGACCAGATCGGCGTCCGGCAAGGCATCCAGCAGTTCACGCTCGCGTTCGTGGTCGCGGGCAACGGGTGTACGCCGTCGTGGGGCGGCGTGCAGCCGATCGGCAACGGCGCGAGCGGCGGCCTGCTGACCGCGCTGTCGACGTCGATCGCGAGCTATCGCGCGAAAGGCGGCGAAGTCGCCGTGTCGTTCGGCGGCGCGAACGGCACGCCGCTGATGCAGGCATGCTCGACGGTTCCCGCGCTGGCGGGCGCGTACCAGACCGTGATCGACACGTACGGCCTCACGCACATCGACTTCGACATCGAGGGCGCGTCGCAGCTCGACACGGCCGCGGTCGCGCGCAACTTCCAGGCCGTCGCCCAGCTGCAGGCGAGTTATGCGGCGAAAGGCAAGCCGCTGCACGTCACGCTGACGCTGCCGACGATGCCGACCGGGCTCACGCAGGACGGCCTGAACGTCGTCAACGCGGCGATCTCGAACCGGACCGTGTTCGATGCGGTGAACGTGATGGCGATGGACTACGGCCCCGCGAACATCGACATGGGGGCGGCCGCGATCAGCGCCGCGCAGGCGCTGTACGCGCAACTCGATACGGCCTTCAAGTCGGCCGGCCAGCCGAAGACCAACGCCCAGCTCTGGCAGATGGTCGGCGTCACGCCGATGATCGGCGTGAACGACGTGCAGGGCGAAACCTTCACGCTCGCGAATGCGCAGAGCGTGCTGAACGCGGCGGTCGCCAACGGCTACGGCTTCTTCGGCAACTGGTCGGTCGGCCGCGACCAGGCGTGTCCGTCCGGCGGCACGTATGCGTCGCCGACCTGTTCGGGCGTCGCGCAGCAGCCGTACGCGTTCGCGACGATCTTCAGGCAGCTCGATGGCAAGTGGGGTGCGGGCGTCACGCAGGATCCGAACTACGGCGGCGGCTCGGACGGCGGCACGCCGCAACCGGGCGCGCCCTGGGCGGCCGGCCAGGTCTATACGGCCGGCGCGACCGTCACCTACCAGGGCACGACGTATCAGGCGCAATGGTGGACGCAGGGCGACGTGCCCGGCCAGGCCGCCGTGTGGAAACCGGTGGGCGGCGGCACGGCCACGTGGTCGGCGACCACCGCGTATTCAGGCGGCACCTGCGTGATGTACCAGGGCGCGAAATACTGCGCGAAATGGTGGACGCAAGGCGACAACCCGAGTGCGGGTGGTGTGTGGGTGAAGTCGTGATGCCGCGGATCAGCCGTCGCTAGGCCTGCACGTGCATCGGGGGCCGTTCACGGCGATCGCGGCCCGATCGCCGGCGGACGGCCCGCTTCGCTTGCCGGCCCTCCTCCGGTACGCCCCGCCCGCCGTCAGCCGCGCGCGTGCTCGGCGAGCAGCCGGGCCTTCGCGTCGACGAGCAGCGCCGCATGCGTATCGCGATGCTGACGGATCCGCTCGGACGGCCCGACCACCGACAGCCCGTACCAGTCGCCGTCGAGCGTCAGCGCAACCGCGATCGCCGACAGCTCGGGCGCGCTCTCGCCGAAGTTCTCGGCCCAGCCGAGTTCGCGAAACCGTGCGGTTTGCGCGACGAGCGCGGGCAGGTCCGCCACCGTCGCGTCGGTGAAGCGCTCGAACGGCAACTGCGCGCCGAGCGCCTGCTGCGCGTCGCCGGCCAGTTCCGCGAAGATCGCCTTGCCGATCGAGTTCGCATGCAGCGGGCGCAGTTCGCCCGGCTCGCGCGTATAACGGATCGCCTGCTCCGATTCGACGACGTCGAGGTAGGTGACCGACACGCCCTGGATCTTGCCGAGCACGGCCGTCTCGCGGCTCGCGTCGCGCAGCGCGACGAGATGCGGATGGACGATGTCGACGACCGGGTCGGTCGCGTCGATCGCCGCGGCGATCGTCTGCAGGCGGCGCGTCGGGTAGTAGCCGCCGCGCCTGCGCACTTCGTACAGGTAACCGCGGCTCACGAGCGTGCGCGCCATCGCGAGGCAGCTCGACGCCGGCACATTGAGCAGGCGCGCGAGTTCGGTGAGCGGCAGCGGCCGCCGTTCGGCGGCGAACAGCTCGAACAGGTCGAGCGTGCGGGCAACGAGTTTGACGTCCATGACGAGCGCTTGAATCGGAACGGGAAACCGCGCGCCGGGCCGGCCGCCGGGTCGGTACGGTCAGTACGACTTCGGCAGCCCGAGCACCTTCTCCGCGATGTAGCAGAGGATCAGTTGCGGACTCACGGGCGCGAGCCTCGGAATCATACACTCGCGCAGGTAGCGTTCGACATGGTATTCCTTCGCGTAGCCCATCCCGCCGTGCGTCGCGACCGCCGTCTGGCACGCCTGGAACGCGGCTTCCGCGCCGAGGTATTTCGCGGCGTTCGCTTCCGCGCCGCACGGCTGCCCCGCGTCGTAGCGCGTCGCGGCCTTCATCACCATCAGCCACGCGGCCTCGAGCTGCATCCACGCCTGCGCGAGCGGATGCTGGATCGACTGGTTCTGCCCGATCGGCCGGCCGAACACGACGCGCTCGCACGCATACTGCGTCGCGCGGCGCAGCGCGGCCTGCCCGAGCCCGATCGCCTCCGCCGCGATCAGGATGCGTTCCGGATTCAATCCGTGCAGCAGATAGCGGAAGCCGTCGCCTTCGTTGCCGATCAGGTCGCCTTCCGGCACGCGCAGGTTGTCGATGAACAGCATGTTCGAATCGACCGCCTTGCGGCCCATCTTCTCGATCTCGCGCACCTCGACGCGCGACCGGTCGAGATCGGTGTAGAACAGGCTCAGGCCGTCGGTCGGCTTCGCGACCCGGTCGAGCGGTGTCGTGCGCGCGATGATCAGCATCTTGTTCGCCACCTGCGCGGTCGAGATCCAGATCTTGCGCCCGCTCAGCACGTAGTGGTCGCCGTCGCGGCGGGCCTGCGTGCTCAAGTGCGTGGTGTCGAGGCCCGCATCGGGTTCCGTCACCGCGAAGCACGCCTTGTCGCGCCCGGCGATCAGCGGCGGCAGGAAACGCGCCTTCTGTGCGTCGTTGCCGAACACCTGCACCGGGTTCAGCCCGAAGATGTTCATGTGGACGGCCGATGCGCCCGACAGGCCGGCACCCGATGCGCTGATCGTGCGCATCATCAGCGCGGCCTCGGTCATCCCGAGCCCGGCTCCGCCGTGCGCCGGGTCCATCGCGATGCCGAGCCAGCCGGCCTCGGCAAGCGCCGCGTGGAAATCGGCGGGAAACCCGCCCGCGCGATCGCGTTCGAGCCAGTAGTCGTCGCCGAAGCGCGCACAGATTTTCTCGATCGCGCTTTCGATTGCGCGCTGGTCGTCGGTCAGGTCGAACTGCATGGATGGCTCTCCGGGAAAAGGCCGAGCGGCCGCGCCGCTCTGAGGAAAATGCGAGGCGGCGCCAGGGGTTGCGCCCAGCGGAACGTCCCCTTGCGGGATGACCCCGTCGGGGCGCCCGCACGGCGCGGCAGGCCTGGGGCGCTCACAACGGAAACACGCCGACGATCACTGCGGCAAACACCATCAGCACCGTGGCGGCGAACAGGAACGGAATCGTGAATTTCTGATGCTCGGCGAGCTCGACGCCGGTCAGGCCGACGATCAGGAACGTCGCAGGCGTGAGCGGGCTCACCGGGAACCCCGTCGTCATCTGGCCGAGCAGCGCGGCCTGCGCCATCTGGATCGGCGGCACACCGAGCAGCTTCGCGCTTTCCGCGAGCACCGGCAGCACGCCGAAGTAGAACGAATCGGGGTCGAACAGCAGGCTGAGCGGCATCGACAGCAGCCCGAGCACGAACGGCATGTGGCGTGCATGCTCGACCGGCACGTGCGCGACCACCACGTCCGCCATCGCCTTCAGCATCCCGGTGCCGGACATGATGCCGGTGAACGCGCCGGCCGCGAGCAGCACGCTCGCCATCATCAGCGCGGCCTTCGCATGCGCGTCGATCCGCTCGCGCTGAGCCTGCACGTCCGGGTAGTTGATCACGAGCGCGGCGACCGTGCCGAGCATGAACATCACCATCGGATCGACGATGCCGGACACAAGCGTGACGAGCACCACGAGCGTCAGCGCGAGATTGATCCGGAAGCGTTCCGGCCGGCGTAACGCGCGCTCGGCATCGGTCAGCGCACGCGGCGCGATCGCGAGCGGCGCCGCGCCGACACGATCGAGCCCGAGGCGTTTCGCCTCGCGCACGCCGAGCACGTACGCGGTGCCGAATACGAACACGAGCCCGACGATCTGCACCGGAATCATCGGCATGAAGATCGCGGAACCGGGAATGTGCAGCGCCGCCGACGCCCGCAGCATCGGCCCGACCCACGGCAGGAAATTGACGCCGGCCGCCATCGACGCGACGCACGCGAGGATGCGCCGATCCATTCCGAGCCGCGTATAGAGCGGCATCATCGCGGGCAGCGTGACGAGAAACGTGACGGCGCCGGAGCCGTCGAGGTGAATCAGCAGCGCGAGCAGCGCCGACCCCATCACGATGCGCGGCGGATGGCAGCCGATCACGCGCAGCACGCCCGCGATGATCGGGTCGAGCATCCCGGCATCGGTGAGGACACCGAAAAAAAGAATCGCAAAAACGAACATCCCGGCGATCGGGCCGATGTTCTGTACGCCGTGCACGATGAACTTGCCGGTCGCGAGTCCGAAACCGGCCGCGAGCGACGCGGCCACCGGCACGACGATCAGCGCGACGAGCGGCGACAGCCGCTTCGTGATGATCAGGCCGAACAGCGCGACGATGGCGATCGCGCCGATCCATGCAAGCATGATGCGTCTCCTCTTCAGCCGGTGCGCCCGTGCGTGGCCCGGCTTGGGGTTCGAATGGTCGTGCGGCACAGCGCCGCCGGTCGCGCGGTACGCGCCGGCGGCCGCGATGCCGGTCAGTTCCGGCGCGGCGCGTTATCGCGGTCGCTATCGCGTTCGGTAGTGCAGCCGGTCGTGCCGGCGTCGGCGAATACCTGCGCCGCGTGTTCGTTCAGCGCGGGCGGCGGCCGCCGGTACGTGGCCGGCGTGCGGCCGAGCTTGATCGGCGACGCGATGCCGCGATGCCGGCCCAGCTCGACTTTCATCGCCCGATGCGCGACATGCGGATGATCGAGCGCCGCATCGAGCCCGAGCACCGGCGCGCACGGCACGCCGCGGCGCATCAGCTGCTCGGCGAGCGCCGCGCCGTCGTGCGCGGCCAGCGCCGTTTCGAGCAACGTGCGCAGCACGGCGCGGTTCGCGCTGCGCGCGCGGTTGTCCGCGAAACGCGGGTCGCCGGGCCAGTCGCGCGTGCCGAGCACGTCGCACAGTGCCGCGAACTGCCCGTTGTTGCCGACCGCGAGAAAGATGTCGACGCTCGCCGTCGGAAAACTGTCGTACGGCGTGATGTTCGGATGCGCGTTGCCGGTGCGCACGGGCGCGTTGCCCGAATGGAAGAAGTTCGGCGTGTGCGGATGCAGGATCGACAGCGCGCAGTCGAACAGCGTCGCTTCGACGAACTGGCCGCGGCCGCTCGCGTCGCGCTCGCGCAGCGCCATCAGCACGCCGAGCGCCGCGTTCAGCCCGGTGACGAGATCGACGATCGGCACGCCGACCCGCAGCGGCGCGCCGCCCGCTTCGCCATTGACGCTCATCAGCCCCGCGAGCGCCTGCACGGCCGCGTCGTAGCCGGGCAGCCCGCCGAGCGGGCCGTCCGCACCGAAGCCCGACACACGGCAATGGACGAGGCGCGGAAACCGCGCATGCAGCGCGTCGAAACCGAGCCCCCAGCGCTCCATCGTGCCGATCTTGAAGTTCTCGACGATGGCGTCCGCGTCTTCGAGCAGGCCGAGCAGCCGTTCGCGGTCGGCCGGTTGCGTCAGGTCGAGCGCGATGCCGAGCTTGTTGCGGTTCACGCCGAGAAAGTACGACGCGGTATCGCCGTCGAACGGCGGCCCCCACGTGCGCGTTTCGTCGCCGGACGGCGGTTCGACCTTGATCACCTCCGCGCCGTGGTCGGCAAGGATCTGCGTGGCGTACGGGCCGCCCAGCACCCGCGACAAATCGATGATGCGCAATCCCGCCAGCGCGCCCTGCTGCTCGTGTTCCGCCATGCGTCCCGCTCCTGGTTCCGGTTGATCGGACTGCCGGTTCCGGCAGGTCCGGCGCCTGCGGCGCGACCGTCCGGATTCGACGAATAATTCTTGTGTGTGAATTTATATTCACACTCGGGAATTATGTTGTCAACCCCGGCGGCACCCTGAGACCGTGCGGAAGACTTCGCCGTGCGCAGGTGGAGACGGCACCCAACACAGGCCGGTTGCGATGGCACCCCGCCTTTCGCTAAGCTGGCGGGAAACCTCAATCTCGAAAAATTCAGGCGGACTATTCATGAAACGGATGCTGCTGGCGGCCTTCGTGCTGGCGTCGACGCTGGGTGTCGGACATGCGCAGACCCAGACGTACCACTTCGGCGAGGGACAGACGCAGATGCCGGGGGGAACGCCACACGCCACCGCGCCGACCGCACGGCACGCGAGCCCGCCGCCTCACCATCGGCGTGCCGTTCACAAGCGCCGCCATCCGCGCCACGTGAAGCCGACGCGCAGCGGGATCTACAAGCACACGTGACCCGGCGTCCGTTGCGCGACGCCGTGCATGGAACTGTCATGAACGACCGTTAGGATCGCTGCGGCTGCCTGCAAGCCGTCGCGGCCCGCGGCCGGGCAACGCGCCGCCGATGCGGCACTTTCTCCACGATTCAGCACCTGTTTTGCCGAACATGAGTACCGGGCCGGACACCCTCGCCGTCATCAAGGAACGCGCCACGATCGTGTGCCGCCAGCACGGCAGCGTGCTGCTGGTCGCCCGCACCGCGTCGCGCTGGTCGCTGCCGGGCGGCACGATCCGGCGCGGCGAGACGCCGCTCGACGCCGCACTGCGGGAGCTTGCCGAGGAAACACGGCTGGAGGGGCTCGCGCTCGACTACGCGGTGCAGTTCGGCGGGCTGACGAAGCTCCATCACGTGTTCGTGGCCGACGTGCCGGCGCACCTGACGCCGCGCGCGAGCAACGAGATCGCCCGCTGCAAGTGGTTCACCGTCGACCGGCTCGACACGCTCCGGGCGAGCGTGCCGACGCGCAAGATCATCGAGTTGCTGCGGCTCGACTGTTTTTCGGCGATCGCGAGCGAGCCGCTTCGCTGAGGTACTTGTGAGTGCCTTAGAAAATCTGATCGCGCGACCGGCCAGAAGATGGTCCTTTCTTTTTCATATAAAGAGACTCAGAAACCCACCAGAGGCAAGCTCCGCAATTCAATATCACTCAATAGGCTATTTGACTTCTGCCATTGATCCCTGGCGGTCGCGCCCGTTATTTTCTAGATTTCAGTTGCCATGTCGAGCATAGACGAAATTTCCTGCGCCCATTTTTGCGCATCACCTTCCGCCCAAGTGCTCTGCGTATTCATTGCAACAAATTTCTCAACAATCTTGAAATTTTATTTATTATATTGAGATTTTTTCTTTTTAAAATCTGATCCTTGTTTTATCTTATTATTAAGATCCTCGTCCAAAGGAATTAGGTTTCCAATAGTTCCAATCCAGTTGCGCTTACTCGATTGATCCTCAATGTGCTCAAGCGAAAATGTGCCAACCTGCAATTCTTGCGTGCCGTGCAAATATGTCTCAATTTTAGAGAAAATCGTTTGAATGGTTTTCTTGTTGACATCATTGTCAATCGTATAAATCAATCCGCCCACGGAATCAGATATTCTTTGCGGGTTTGGCCTCTTTTTCTGGAGATAATAAATCAAATCAGAGATGACGTCTTTCGCTGCGGCTTTATTGGATCCCGCGTTGTGAAGGTTTTTCGCCGCGCGAGTGTATTTCCCCTCCAGCCCGGATGCTCTATCCTGGCAAAGATTTGAAAAAATGAAGTGAAATCTCTCCAGCTTTATGACAGTATTTGTAAATGTGCTTTGGTCGATAATTTTTTTGTTCCTACACTCTAGGAGCGCCAAAAGAAATGGGCGGACTTGAGTAACCCTATATTGATTAAGCAAATCAAAGGATTTTTTGATTACTCGCTCTTTTTGAACTTTCCAGTCGAGCTCGCTTGGAGCGCCTATTTTTCTGTAAAGCTCGGCCGCATCTCTTAGTTGAAAAAGAAACTCTTGAGCATCTGAAATAACTCCTTTTTTAAGGAAATCCTTAAAGCTTTTGTATAGTCTATCATCGGAGGCGAAGGCATATTTCGAATTCCAATAGTGCCTAAAAAATGTCTCCAGATCGGAGAATCTTGTGATTGATTTCCTGATTTCGCCCCAAATATATTTGGCATCATCATTTGGGTGGACTTGATTGTAATTCTTAAAAACCCAATTTTTTATGAGATCGACGGATGTAAGGCTCAAGCCTCGCGCATTGAGGGTTTCAAATATCGTGTATGCGTCATCCTCGCTTTTCGCAGTAACAAGAATAAATTTAAGATAATTTAGGACTTGGTCTCTCAACGCTTTGGTTGCCTCAATCGGAGATAGGCCGGCTATACCAAATTCCTTCAACTTCTTTTTAAGGGTTGAAAATGCAGCAAGCAGAAGAGTCTCCTCCTCCGTTTCCGCCTTCTTTAGCTTGGATGGCTTGAGCGCCTGAAGCTCATTTTGGAAAAAGGCTTTGGACTCTCGTTGATTAGTTTAAAGTACTGCTTGCCATCATTATCAGTTCCTTCTATTACGTTTTTATATAGCGCGGTTGCGGCAGTTGATTCTCCGAGCTCACTCAATCTATCTACAATTACGCGCAAAAGTATAGTTAGTGTTGTGAGGCGCTGCTGCCCATCAACTATCAAATATTCCGGCCTAGAATCCTCTCCAACCAAAACAATGCACCCAATAAAATATTCCTCATTGCGAATTTTCTTTCCTGGTGCAAGCTTGATTTGCTGAACTACGTCGTCCCAAAACTCCTCGACCTCTTCAGTCTGCCAGGAGTACTCTCGCTGAAATCGCGGGACAATATATTTTTTATTTGGGGAAAATATTTCATTTACAGACCTTGTTTCTGCATTAAGTTCCATTTACTAAAGCCCCGTGTTTTGTTTGTGGTATGGATTTGCTGCCCAGCAACAGCTGGCAATGCAATAGATCGACTGCGCACCCCAGGAAGATAGAGGCAATCCCTCCGTAAAATTATGGCAAGTTTATTGCCGCACCCGAGAATGATTTCATAGAATAAGTGCAATAGAAGAAAAAAACAACCTCCAAGAATATCGGTGGTCGACAGCAAACGCTCCAGAACAAGGAAATTCACATCCGCAGTTTCCAGTCGGGGCACTTACTAGAGCGCAATTTGAATATTTCCCATAAGATCTACCGGAAACTCAACCGTGCGGAATCGTGCCCGGCCGCACGTACGCGAGCATGTGCGGCACGTAATCGGCCTTGCCGAGTTCGACGCCGTGATGGCGCAGGATCGCGTACGCGGCGATCGCATGAAAGTAGAACTGCGGCAGCGCCCAGTCGCGCGCGTACTGTTCGCCCGTCATGTCGAACGCGGTCCCGTTCGGCAGGTCCAGCGAGATCGGCAACGTTGCGCCGCCATCGAGCGCATCCGGTGCGAGTTCGCCGAGAAAGGCGAGCGTGCCGGCGATGATCGCCTGCGCATCGGCCGGCGAGCCGGGTTGCGCATCGGCGTTCCAGCCCGCCTCGCGCAACGCGAGCAATGCCGCCGGCAGCGGTTCGCCGCGCAGCCGGTAAACCGGCTCCATCGCCTGGAAACACGAGAAGCGCACCTGCGCGGCGAGCGGATACATGTCGGGCGCGAGCCTCAGCGTCATCGCCGCGTCGGGTTCGTCGCCCGCGGCCTGCCGGTGGGCGACGGCCTTGTCGAGCCACGCGGACTGGGCGCGCAGCATCTGGATGGTGGTCGGAACGAGAAGTTGGGTCGGCGACACGCGTGTGCTCCTGTGCTGAGGTTCTCGCCCCACGATAGCAGCGTCGGCGCGAACCCGCATCCCGGCCGGGCGCAGACGGGCGCAACGCGTGCCGTTACGGCTTGCCGTGCCGCGCGAGGAACCGGTCGAGCTGCGATGCAAACGCCTTGCCGTCGCGCGCGCTGAACGGCGCCGGTCCGCCCGTGTCGATCCCGGCGCTGCGCAACTGGTCCATCATCGCGCGCGTCGACAGGCGTTCCTCGATGTTCTCGCGGCTGAACCAGTTGCCGCGCGGGTCGAGCGCATGCGCGCCCTTGTCGAGGACGGCGGCGGCCAGCGGGATGTCGGCGGTGATCACGAGGTCGCCGGCTTCCGCCAGCTCGACGATCCGCGCATCGGCCACGTCGAAGCCGGCCGGCACCTGCACCGCCTTGATGAACGGCGACGGCGGCGTGCGCAGGAACTGGTTCGCGACCAGCGTCACGCAGATTTCAGCACGACGCGCGGCGCGAAACAGCATGTCCTTGATGACGGCGGGACACGCGTCGGCATCGACCAGTACTTGCATGGCGGTTTTTTCCAGTGGGCAGAAGCAGAAGCGGCGATCATAGCGCACCGCGGCCGGCGATCAGCCTGCGCGGCCCGCGCACAGCGCGTCGGCCGTCACCCACTGCGCGCCCCACGCGGCGGCCAGCCGCTCGCCCTGCCCGATCCGCACGGCCGCATCGTCGAAGTCGACGAACACGACGTGATCGGCCGCCGCGGGTTTGGCCGGCATCTCGCGCGTGCGTCCGTCGGACAGCACCCACAGCCAGCGCTGCTTGTCCGGATCGCGCCGCGCCGCACGCGCGAGCAACTGCGCGGCGGCCGCGATGCCGTCCGCGAGCGGCGTACCGCCGCCACCGTCGACCGGTTCGAGCCAGCGCGCATTCCACCAGCGCGGCACGGCCGGGCCGAAGCGCCGTGCCGCGCCGTCACCGCCGAAACAGATCAGCGCGGTTTCGACCCGATCGCGCGCGGCCTCGTCGAAATACGCGACGATCAGCCCCTTCGCCAGTGCGAGCCGCCCGTGCGACAGCATCGACGCCGAACAGTCGAGCACGAAGCAATGCAGCGCATCCGGTGCGCCAGCCCGCTTGCGGAAGCGCAGATGGCCGCGATGCAACGGATCGCCGCGCTTCGCGGCGAACGTCGCCGGCCATGCGACGGCCGTGCCGGTGCGCGTCGTACCCGGCACGCGCGCGGCTGCGCCTGGCTGCCATCGAGGACCGCGAACGGCGTTCGCGGCGGCGCCGGCTCGATGGCTCAGCGTTTTTTTAGCGGCAGCGGCACCACGCTTTTCACGTCGCGCAGCCCCGCCGGCTCGGGCCGCAGGTAGCCCCAGTCGCCCTGCGCGACGGCGGCGCCGTTTCCGCTTGTGGCCGGTTGATCGTCCGGCTGCTGGCGTGCATCCGGCGGCGAACGGTCGTCGCGCGCGCGATCCGGCTGCGACGCGCCGGACGACGGCGGCGCACCGGCATGGCGCCGGTGCCGCAGCACGGCTTCGGCCACGCGCGCCACATGCGACACCGTCACCGCATCGGCCTGCTCCAGTGCGGCGAGCGCGCGCGCCGCGCGCAACATCACGAGGTCGGCACGCAGCCCGTCGACGGCCGCGTCGATGCACAGCGCGCTGACGTGCGCATGCACCGCATCGCCGAAATCGAGCGTCGCCAGCCGGGCGCGCGCCGCGTGAATCCGTTCGCCGAGTGCGCGCTGCGCGGAGGCATGGCGCGCGCGGAACGCCTCCGGATCGAGATCGAATGCAAGCCGCGCCTTCACGATCCGCTCGCGCTGCGCGGCGTCGAAGCAGTTCTCCAGTTCGACCATCAGGCCGAAGCGGTCGAGCAGTTGCGGACGCAGCTCGCCCTCCTCGGGATTCATCGTGCCGACGAGCACGAAGCGCGCGTCGTGCGCGTGCGACACGCCATCGCGTTCGACGATGTTCACGCCGCTCGCGGCGACGTCGAGCAGCGTATCGACGAGCCCGTCGGCGAGCAGGTTCACCTCGTCGACATACAGCACGCCGAGATGCGCCCGCGCGAGCAGGCCCGGCCGGAAGCGCACGCCGTGGTCGGCGAGTGCATGCGCGAGGTCGAGCGTCCCCGTCACCTGCTCGTCGCTCGCCGACAGCGGCAGCGTGACGAACTGCCCTTCGGGCAACAGCTCGGCGAGCCCGCGCGCGGCGGTCGATTTCGCGGTGCCGCGCGGGCCGCTCACGAGCACGCCGCCGAGCGACGGGTCGATCGCGGCGAGCAGCAGCGCCTGCTGCAGCGCGTCCTGTGCGACGAGCGCCGCAAACGGAAAAACCGCGCGCGCGCGGTGCGTCGTCGGATCGGTCATCGCCGTCCCCCTTCCTGGAGTTGTTCGCTGTCGAGCCAGACCGTTTCGATCCGCTCGCGATAGTCGCCCGGTTGCTGCCACAGGCCGCGCTGCATCGCCTCGACGAAGCGTTCGCAGATGCCGTGCAGCGCCTTCGGATTGTGCCGTTCGAGGAACGCGCGGGTGGCGTCGTCGAACAGGTACGCGTCGGCGACGAGCGCGTACTGGTGGTCGGACAGCACGCGCGCGGTCGCGTCATAGCCGTACAGGTAGTCGACGGTCGCCGCCAGCTCGGCCGCCCCCTTGTAACCATGGCGCTTCACGCCGTCGAGCCATTTCGGGTTGACGACGCGCGAACGGATCACGCGCGCGATTTCCTCGCGCAGCGTGCGCATCTTCGGCGCGACCGGGTTCGCGTGGTCGCCGTGGTAGATGCTCGGCTGCTGCCCGGACAGGTGCCGCACCGCCGCGGTCATCCCGCCCTGGAACTGGTAATAGTCGTTCGAATCGAGGATGTCGTGCTCGCGGCTGTCCTGGTTCTGCACGACCACGTCGATCGTCGCGAGCCGCTCGCCGAACACGTCGGCCGCGGCGTCGCCCGCGCTGTTCTGCGCATACGCATGGCCGCCCCACTGGCGGTACGCCTCCGCGAGATCGGCGTCGGTCTGCCAGCGGCGCTGGTCGATCAGGTCCTGCAGGCCCGCGCCGTAGCTGCCCGGCCGCGCGCCGAACACGCGCCAGCCGGCGCGGCGGCGCGCTTCGTCCGGCGCCACGCCCTGTGCGACCCACTTCGCGCGTTCGCGCTCGATGCGCGCGCGGATCGGGTTCAGTTCCTCCGGCTCGTCGAGCGCGGCCACCGCCTGCACCGCTGCGTCGAACAGATGCATCAGGTTCGGGAACGCGTCGCGGAAGAAACCCGATACGCGCAGCGTCACGTCGATGCGCGGCCGGTCGAAGATCTCGATCGGCAGGATCTCGAAATCGGTCACGCGGTGGCTGCCGTGCGCCCATTTCGGCCGCACGCCAAGCAGCGCGAACGCCTGCGCGATGTCGTCGCCGCCCGTGCGCATCGTCGCCGTGCCCCACACCGACAGCCCGATCGCACGCGGATAGTCGCCGTGATCCTGCAGGTGGCGCTCGATCAGCTGCTGCGCGGATTTCAGGCCGAGCGTCCACGCGGCCTGCGTCGGCACCGCGCGCGTGTCGACCGAGTAGAAATTGCGGCCGGTCGGCAGCACGTCGGGTCGGCCGCGCGACGGCGAGCCGCTCGGCCCCGGCGGCACGAAGCGGCCGTCGAGCCCGCGCAGCAACTGACGCATTTCCTCGCCGCCGCACGCGTCGAGCGCCGGCAGCAGCGTCGCGCGGACGCGCTCGATCACGGCGAGCGTGTGCGGCCAGTCGCCGGGGGGCGGCGCGTCTTCCGTGCCCGTATGGCTGCCGTCGGCTGCACACAGCCTGTCCAGCCATTGCTGCGCGAGCCGTTCGAGCCGCTCGCGCGTATCGCCCGCATGGCGCCACGGCGATGCGTCGAGCGCGTGCAGGATCGCCGGTCGCGGGCCGACCCACGGCGCGGCCCAGTCGGCCGCGAGCGGGTCGAAATCATCGCCGAGCGCAAGATCGCGCGCGAGCGCGCCGATCAGTCCTGCGCGTGCGCCCTTGCCGTCGCCGACCGGAAAGCGCGCGAGCGCCAGCAACGTGTCGCGCCGCTGGCGCCCGGCCGGCGACACGCCGAACACGTGCAGCCCGTCGCGAATCTGCGCTTCCTTCAGTTCGCACAGCCACGCGTCGACGCGCGTCAGCAGCGCATCCTCGTCGCCCGCGTCGCGCGGCGGCGACACGCTCAGCTCGTCGTGCAGCCGGTGTTCGGCGATCGTCGCGAGGATCGTCTTGCGCAGCAGCTTCGCGCGCCGCGCATCGACCATCAACGCTTCGTAGTATTCGTCGACCTGCCGCTCGAGATCCTGCAGCGGGCCGTAGTTTTCCGCGCGCGTGAGCGGCGGCATCAGGTGATCGACGATCACGGCCTGCGCGCGGCGCTTCGCCTGGCTGCCCTCGCCCGGATCGTTGACGATGAACGGATAAAGATGCGGCAGCGGCCCGAGGGTCAGGTCGGGCCAGCACGCGTCGGACAGCGCGACGCTCTTGCCCGGCAGCCATTCGAGGTTGCCGTGCTTGCCGAGGTGGATGACCGCGTCGATGCGATACGCATCGCGCAGCCAGAAATAGAACGCGAGATACGCATGCGGCGGCACGAGATCCGCGTCGTGGTAGCTCGCGTAGTCGTTCTCGCCGCGCGAGCGCGACGGCTGGATGCCGACGAACACGTTGCCCGCGCGCCAGCCGGCGATCGTGAAGCGCCCTTGCCGCAGCGTCGGATCGGCTTCGGGCGGGCCCCAGCGTTCGTTCAGCGCATCGCGCACGGCGGCCGGCAGCCGCGCGAAATGCGCGACGTAGTCGGCCAGCGGGAAGCTCTGGAAGGCGGGGCGCAGCGCATGCACGGCCGCGTCGTTGGTCACGCCTTCGGTGAGCCGCGCGATCAGCGCGTCGCCGTCGGGCGGCAGGTCGGCCACCGCGTAGCCCGCGTCGCGCAGCGCCGCGAGCACGCGCAGCGCGGACGCCGGCGTATCGAGCCCGACACCGTTGCCGATCCGCCCTTCGCTTTGCGGATAGTTCGCGAGAATCAGCGCGACGCGCTTGCTCGCGTTGTCGAGCGTGCGCAGCCGGCACCAGCCGCGCGCGAGCGCCGCGACGAACGCGATCCGCTCGGCGTCCGGCTGGTAGCGCACGACGTCGACCTCGGTATGCGGGCAGCGGTACGCGAGCCCCTTGAAGCTCACCGCGCGCGTGACGATCCGGCCGTCGACCTCGGGCAGCGCGATGTGCATCGCGATGTCGCGCGCATGCAGGCCCTGGTTGTCGGCCACCCACGCGTCGCGATTGCCGCCGGACAGGATCACCTGCAATACCGGCGCGTCGCCGGCGAGCACGTCGTGTTCCGGGCTGTCGATCGCGCCGGCCGCGAACGCGGTCGTGTTCAGCACGAGTGCGACGTCGTGCGTGTCGCAGAGCTGCGTGATGACTTCACGGCTCACCGCATCCTTCAGCGACGTGACCGCGATCGGCAGCGGATTCAGGCTCTCCTGAACGAGCGCATCGGCCAGCGCGTCGAACACGGCCGTGTTCGCGGCCTGCCAGTGCGCGCGATAGAACAGGATCGCGACGACCGGTGCACCCGGTGTCCAGCGCGGCCGCCAGTCGTCGACGCTCGCGCGGTCGCGCGCCGGGTGATACAGCGCGGCGGCCGGCAACGGGCGCGGCGGTTCGGGCTCGTCGCCGAACCCGAGTGTGTGGAATGCGATGCTGCGCAGCAGCGCCTCGGCGTTGTGTACACCGCCTTCGCGCAGGTAGCGCCACCACAGCCGGCACAGGCCGGGCGCGACCGTGCTCTTCGCGACGAGGTTCGGGTCTTCCTGCAGGTCGCCCGAGAACATCGCGAGCTGCTGCGCGCGCTTCGACGCGAGCGACACGGCCTGCTCGATCCCGTACGGCCAGTACGCCTCGCCGCCGAGATGGTCGATCACGACCGCCTTCGCGTGCTGCAACACGTCGTCGACGTAGAAATCGACCGACGCCGGCTGCCGCAGGAACGTGACGTTCGCGAGCCGCACGCTCGGGAAGCCGGCCGGCAGGTGCGGCACGACGCTGGCAAGCAGCGACAGCGTCGTATCGGCCGAGCTCAGGATCACGATGTCAGCCGGTTGCTGGTCGATCCGGACGACACCCTGCGTATCGTCGACGAAACCGCCCGGCGTGGTGCGCAGCAGATGCATCGTGCGTTACGCCTGTTGCGGTTCGGCCGCGCACGCGGCGTCGAACGCGCGTTGCAGCGCGGCCGCGTCGAGATCCTCGCCGATCAGCACGAAGCGGCTCGCGCGCGTTTCGCCGTCCTGCCAGCGACGGTCGAAATAGCTGTCGAAGCGGCGGCCGACACCCTGGATCACGAGCCGCATCGGCGCACCGGGCAGCGCGGCGAAGCCTTTCGCGCGGTAGATCGTGTGCGCTTCGACGACGCGCTGCAGCGCGGCGATCGTCGCCTCGCGCGTGCCGGCGTCGCCCGACACGACCACCGAGTCGAAATCGTCGTGATGGTGATCGTGATCGCCGTCGTCGGCCGAGCCGTGATGGTCGTGGCGCAGGTGGATCGTTTCTTCCGATGCCGATTCGAGGCCGAGCAGCATCGCGAGATCGAGCTCACCGCGCGTCGCGCGCATGATCTTCACCTGCGGCGGGATCTCGTCGCGGATCGCGGCTTCGATCTGCGCGAATTCCGCGTCGCCGACGAGATCGGCCTTGTTCACGATCACGAGATCGGCGGATGACAGTTGATCGGCGAACAGCTCGTGCAGCGGCGATTCGTGGTCGAGGTTCGGGTCGGCGCGGCGCTGCGCGTCGACGGCCTGCGGGTTTTCCGCGAACTGGCCGCTCGCGGCGGCCGGCCCGTCGACGACGGTCACGACCGCGTCGACCGTGAAGCTGTTGCGGATCGTCGGCCAGTTGAACGCCTGCACGAGCGGCTTCGGCAGCGCGAGCCCGGACGTCTCGATCAGCACGTGGTCGATGTCCGCGCGGCGCTCGACGAGCGCTTCCATCACCGGATAGAACTCTTCCTGCACGGTGCAGCACAGGCAGCCGTTTGCGAGTTCGTAGAGCTGGCCCGATGCTTCGCCCTGCGCACCGTCGGCATCCTCGCAGCCGATGCCGCAACCCTTGAGGATTTCGCCGTCGATGCCGAGTTCGCCGAATTCGTTGACGATCACCGCGATGCGGCGGCCTTCGGCGTGTTGCAGGATGTGGCGCATCAGCGTCGTCTTGCCGCTGCCGAGAAAGCCCGTGACGATCGTGACGGGAAGCTTGCGTAGGGTCATGGAATATCCAGGTTGGTAAGGGAGGGTCACGCCGAGATCGTCACGTCGATCTCGTCGTAGCGCTTCAGCCGGTAGATCAGGGCCGACACGAGCCAGCAGGCGAGGAACAGGCCGATCACGACATAACCGAGCATGCCGAAGTGCGACGCCACCATCGACGCGAAGTCCCACACCGGGCCCTGCAGCGACAGCTTGTCCGCGAGCAGCGCCAGCACCTCGATGCCGCCGATCAGCGCGGCGACCAGCACCGACACGAAGGTGATCGTCATGTTGTAGTAGATCTTGCGGATCGGCCGCACGTACGCCCAGCGATACGCACCCATCATCAGGATGCCGTCGGTCGTGTCGACGAGCGTCATGCCCGCGGTGAACAGCATGGGCAGCGCCATCACCGACCAGAACGACAGGCCGCCCTGCACCTGCGCCGCCGAGATGCCGAACAGCGCGATCTCGGTCGCCGTGTCGAAGCCGAAGCCGAACAGGAACCCGACCGGATACAGGTGCCAGCTGCGCGACACGAGCCGGAACAGCGGACGGAACAGGCGCGCGAGCACGCCGCGCTGGTTCAGCAGCATGTCGAGATCGGCGTCGACGATCGGCTCGCCGCGCCGCGCGGCGCGAAACGTCCGGTAGACGGAAATCAGGATCAGCAGGTTCGCGATCGCGAGCACCAGCAGGAAGAACGCCGACACGCTCGTGCTGATCACGCCGCCCCACGCTTTCATGCTCTCGAAGCGCGCGAGCGACGCGGCCGTGAGCGTCACCACGACCGACATCACGATCACGACCGTCGAGTGGCCGAGCGAGAAGAACAGGCCCGCGCCGAGCGGGCTGCGCCCCTCCTGCATCAGCTTGCGCGTGACGTTGTCGATCGCCGCGATGTGGTCGGCGTCGACCGCATGACGCAGCCCGAACACGTACGCGAGCAGCGCGGTGCCGAGCAGCACGGGCTGGCCATGGAAGGCGGCGAATGCCCAGATCCACGCGCCTGCGTTGAAGGCGATCAGCAGCGCATAGATCGCGACGATCTTGCCGCGCAACCCGGACGGACTGTCGTTGAACAGGCGAAACAGCGAATCGAGCATGACGCTCCCTTGCGAACGGTCGACATGAAGAATGCCAACACGGCCGTCGCTGCGCGGCCCCGCGCGATCCGGCCCTTCGTCGCACCGGAACATGCGCGCTCGCGCAGGCGGCCGGACGTCGGGAATCGGGAAACGCTCGGGTGTCGGGCACGCTGCGGCCGTGGACGATGCGCCGCCTCCCCGCGGCGCTGAACCCCAACGTTTAGGCCGGTATCCGGGCTGACGAACACGCCGCTTCGCCTTCCCGGATGCGCAAGGCATCCAGTGGCGGTCGTCCGCATGCGCGCGGCATGCGGCGAAGCGGCGCTGCATCGCGGCGGGCACGATGCGTTCGCTTACCGTTGCGGGGGCAGCACAGGTTGGCTCGACTGCGACGCAGGCAGGCTCCCTGTTTCCCGTTTAACTGCGCGCGCCGGAGCGGCGCGCGCGAGCACCAAAACGCGTGCGAGTGTAGGCGCCGGGGGCGGGAGCGTCAAGGCGGCGAGTGGCCAGGCCGGCCGGATGAACCGGCGGGCAGCGGTCCGGCGCGGGTATGCCGGGGAAATCGTTCGACTGCCTGGCGCACCCGACAACCCCGTGCGGGATCGAACGCGAAGTAGTACGACTCGCCATCCGAAGCGGTTTTTCAGAATTGACGGTTGTACACGTTGTCCGCAATAGCAAGGCCCGCGCCGCGGCAGGTGCAGCGTGGGTTGGGCGCGGAAACGTTCATGCGCCTTGGAGATTCGGATGATTGACGTTGCGCGGCCGGTATTCGATTGTCCGCTTCAGCCGGTTTTCGATGATCGAGATAAACCACTGCGACACATTCGTTCAGACCATGAATATTGCCCGATTGTATGTGGCCATCGTCGTATGGCTGTCGATGGCGCTCTTGTTTCCGTTTGCCCTGAAGGGGATGGATTCCCCCCTTGCAACGGTCGCGAAAGTACTGATGTGGTCGTACTGCATTCTGCAAACGCTACGGGAATCGAAGCGGTGCTTGTGAAGCAGCCCGCTGCGACAAAGAGCCGATCGCGTATATCGCACCTGTTTCGCAATCGGCATTAACAATCGTCAATCCAAGGAGATTCAACATGCGAAAACTCACTGTGAGTGAAATGAGTCGGGTAAGTGGCGGAGACGGGGCCGTCCACGTCGCGCGCATTGGCGCACAGGCCAATCGAGGCAGCATCATGGCCGGTGGATTCGCCGGGGCGATTTCGGGAGCGGCCAGCGGTGCGTTAAATGGAATGGGGGGTGCTACCGCAGCTGGCGGTACTGCCGGTTGCGGGCTTGCAATAGGCGGCCTGTTTGGCGCCGGTGTTGGCGCACTCGGGTTCGGAAACGGAGCCGCATCGGCCGCCGGCGCACTGGCCGGTGCCGCGGTCTGTGGCCCGAATCGCGGCGGCATCGGCGGCAGTTCCGGCTCGTCCGGAGGCTCGGGCGGCAGTGGATCCTGCGGCGCGGGCGATTGCCGAAGCCTTACTTGAAACACCTGGCGACTGTGCGCCGCCGCGCTTTCCGGGATCGGGGCATGGCCTTCATTTGCTCGGCGACATGCTCGCCGAGCGTCGCAAAGACCGACGACAAGTAAGCGCCCTCCCCGCATGCGTTTGCGCCGATGCGCTGTGCTATCGTATGCGCCGCGTTCGGTGCTCGCATGCGCATTCCGCGCACGCAGTTAAACGGGAAACAGGAGGCGGATCGCCGCCCTGCCTGTGCTGTCCCCGCAACGGTACGCCGCCCGCGCGACGCGCTTCCCCGCGCACGCGCCCATGCCGCCCACGATGCCACTGCCCTTCCACCGGGCGGGAAGGCTGCGGCCTGGCAAGCGGCCAGCCCGGATACCGGCCGACGCAAGGGGCGAGCCCGATGCTCGCCGAACGCCCGATCCGCGGGGGACGGACCGGGTGCGCATTCCGCCCGCGTTCGCGCGGGCTTCGCCCGATCCGTTATGCGTTGCCTGCCTGCCGGCCGCCGATGTGCCGCCCGCCTGCCCCTTTCCACTGTTTCGACACGGTGCGCGCCGTGCCGCGCCCGATGAGCCGCGCCTGGCTCATCGGCGCCGGCCCCGGCGACGCCGACCTGCTGACGCTCAAGGCCGTCCACGCGATCGGCTCGGCCGACGTGCTGCTCATCGACGATCTCGTGAACCCCGACGTGCTGCGCCATGCGCGCGCCGACGCGCACATCGAGCACGTCGGCAAGCGCGGCGGCCATGCCTCGACCCCGCAGGAGGCGATCGTCGCGGCGATGCTCGCGCATCTGCGCGCGGGCCGCAGCGTCGCGCGGCTCAAGGGCGGCGACCCGTTCGTGTTCGGCCGCGGCGGCGAGGAACTGGCCGTGCTCGGTGCCGCGGGATTTCGAGTCGAGGTCGTGAGCGGCGTCACGGCGGGCATCGCCGCGCCGGCCGCGCTCGGCATTCCGGTCACGCAGCGCGGCGACGCGCAGGGCGTGATCTTCGTCACGGGCCACGGCGCGGGCGCCGACGAACCCGACTGGCGCGCGCTCGCGGCCACGCGCATGACGATCGTCGTCTACATGGGCATCCGCCGGCTCGACACGATTGCAGCCGCGCTGCGCGAAGGCGGCCTGCCCGGCGACACGCCGTGCGCGGCGATCGAGAATGCGACGCGCCCCGAACAGCGGCACGTGCTCGCGACGCTCGACACGCTTGTCGAACGTGTCGGCGCGACCGGCATCGGTTCACCGGCGATCGTCGTGATCGGCCGCGTCGCGGCGTTCGCCCACGATCCCGCGGTGCGCGCCGCACTCGGCAGCCGCGCATGATGCGCGTCGCGATCGGTGTCGGTTTCCGCGCGGACGTGACGGCCGCGCAACTCGATGCCGCGATCCGCGTCGCGCTGATGCGGTACCCGGCTGCCGAACCGGCGCTCGTCGCCACGCTCGCCGACAAGGCGCGCGCACGCGCGCTGCGCGCGCTGTGCGCGAGACGCGGCTGGCCGCTCGTCGCGTTCGACGCGGCACAGCTCGCGCGCCGCCCCGAACTGGCCGTGAGCGGCCCGTCGGATGCCGCGCTCGCCCGCTTCGGCGTCGCGGGCGTGGCCGAGCCGTGCGCGCAGCTCGCGGCGCCGCACGGCCGGCTGCTGGGCCCCAAATCCATCCGGGACGGCGTGACGGTCGCACTCGCCGGCCCGCTCTGAACCCTTTGTTTCGCTTTCTTTCGACAGGACGAATCCGATGAAAACCGACGCCGAATCCCATCAACGGATGACCGAACGCCGCCGCGCGGGCCACGAGAAGAAGCAGGCCGCCGCCGTCAACGAAAAGGGCCTGCTGATCGTCAACACCGGCAACGGCAAGGGCAAGAGCACGGCCGCGTTCGGCATGGCCGTGCGCGTGCTCGGCCACGGCATGCGGCTCGGTGTCGTGCAGTTCATCAAGGGCGCGCTGCACACGTCCGAGCGCGACTTCCTCGGCGCGGTTGCCGAGTGCGATTTCGTGACGATGGGCGACGGCTACACGTGGAACACGCAGAACCGCGACGCCGACATCGCGACCGCGCGCAAGGGCTGGGACGAGGCGCGCCGGATGATCGAAAGCGGCGACTACCGGATGGTGATCCTCGACGAGTTGAACACGGTGCTGAAGTACGAATACCTGCCGCTCGACGAAGTGCTCGCGACGCTTGCCGCGCGTCCCGACTCGGTCCACGTCGTCGTGACCGGGCGGCATGCGCCCGATGCGCTGATCGACGCGGCCGACCTCGTCACCGAGATGCGGCTCGTCAAGCATCCGTACAAGGAGCAAGGCGTGAAGGCGCAGCGCGGCGTGGAGTTCTGAGCATGCCCGCCTGCCCCGCGCTGTTCGTCAGTGCGCCCGCGTCGGGCCAGGGCAAGACGTCGGTGACGGCCGGCCTCGCGCGGCTGCACCGCCGGCTCGGCCGCCGTGTGCGCGTGTTCAAGACCGGGCCCGACTTTCTCGATCCGATGCTGCTCGAACGCGCGAGCGGCGCCCCCGTGCATGCGCTCGATCTCGGGATGGTCGGCGAGGCCGGCTGCCGCGCGTTGCTTGCCGATGCCGCACGCGATGCCGACCTGATCCTGATCGAAGGCGTGATGGGGCTGTTCGACGGCACGCCGAGCAGTGCCGATCTTGCGGCTGCGTTCGGCGTGCCGGTCGTCGCGGTGATTTCCGCGAAGGCGATGGCGCAGACGTTCGCGGCGATCGCGTTCGGACTCGCCCGGTTCCGGCCGGGGCTGCCGTTTCACGGCGTGCTCGCGAACCGCGTCGGCTCGGCCCGGCACGCGGAACTGCTGCAACAGGCGCTGCCCGACGACCTGCGCTGGCTCGGGCACGTGCCGGCCGATGCGGGCATCGCGCTGCCGGAGCGGCATCTCGGCCTGCACCAGCCGGCTGACATCGACGATCTCGACGCACGGCTCGATCGCGCGGCCGACGTGCTCGCGCAGACGGCGCTCGCCGAATTGCCGCCCGCCGTCGCGTTTGCCGAACCGGACGCCGCGGCGCCGCTGCCGCGTGCGCTCGCCGGCAAGCGGATCGCGATTGCGCGCGACGCGGCGTTTTCGTTCATCTATCCGGCGAATCTCGCGCTGCTTGAGGCGCTCGGCGCGCGGCTGTGCTTCTTCTCGCCGCTCGCCGACGAACCCGTGCCGGACGATTGCGACGCGCTGTTCCTGCCGGGCGGCTATCCGGAACTGCATGCGGCGACGCTCGCGGCGCATGACGCCACCGCCCGGACCATTCGCGCGCATGCGGCGGCTCGCCGGCCGATCGTCGCGGAATGCGGGGGGATGGTGTATCTGTGTGAATCGCTGACCGACGTCGACGGTGTCACGACGCCGATGCTCGGGCTGCTGCCGGGGCGGGCGACGATGCAGCGCCGGTTCGCGGCGCTCGGCATGCAGCAGCTCGATACGCGTACCGGGCCGATGCGCGGCCATACGTTTCATTATTCGACGCTCGCGACGCCGCTGGAACCGGTCGCGAACGCGGCGCGCCCCGACGGCAAGCCGGGCAGCGGCGAAGCCGTCTATCGCCACGGCGCGATCGTCGCGACGTACATGCACCTGTACTGGCCGTCGAATCCGGAGGCGGTCGTGGCGCTGTTCGGCGGCACGGCGTTCTGACCGAAAAAACGGCGAGGCGCCGCGATGTCAGGGTTTTTCGCGGCCCGGCGCTTCCGAGCGCGAAGTGCGGATCACGGTGCCGTCGGGCGAGAAATGCGCGTTGAACATCGCGTCGCCCGATACGCCGCCCTCAGCCCAGTGCCAGCTCCACACCTCTTCGTGGCTCAGCGCGTATTGCGCGATCTCGGTCGGCTTGCCGAGCAGTTGGCGCACGTCGTCCTTCGACATCCCGGGCACGACCTTCGCAATGTTCGCCGCCGTCAGCGCCTGCGTGATCGACACGAGCCGGCCGTCGGGCCCGAAATCGAGCATGTAGGTGCTCGTGCCGTACGGGCCACGCGGATATTCGAACCGCTGCGAGCCGTCGTCGCCCTGCCTGACCATTTCCGGCTTGCCCGCCTGGCGGAGCACGTCCTCGGTCGTCGACACGCCCGGTTGCAGATTGCCGAACGCCATCGGGTCGGGCTTGATCGCATTCACCGCGTCAGCCACTTTCTGGTCGTCGCACCCGGCTGCCAGAATGGCGACCGCACAGGCGGTCAGCACGGTCAGAAGCTGTTTTCGCATTTCATCCACACCTGTATTCATCGTGCCGGTCCGGCGTCGCGCGCAGCGTAGCACGCGACCCGTTCCGTCGATGTCAAGGAGCGTCAAATGCGGTCACGGCGCGCTTTCCAGTGGAACATGAGCCTGGGCGGGGATCTGCGCTGGCTCGTGCGTAGCGCCTGTGGCGCGTTTCCAATGCGAATGAGCCTGTTGTGTCGAGCTCCGGCCTTGCAGGCGCGGCAGCTCGCACGCCGCCGCGCCGCCGCATCACACCAGGAACGCCTCGGCCAGCTTGACCCAGTACGACGCGCCGGTAGGCAGTGCCGCGTCGTTGAAGTCGTAGCCGGGGTTGTGCACGATGCAGCCGCCCTCTCCGTCGCCGTTGCCGATGATCAGGTAGCAGCCCGGCCGCTTCTCGAGCAGGAACGCGAAATCCTCGCTGCCGGTGAGCGGCACCATCCCGTCGATCAGGTTCGCTTCGCCCACCCACTCGCGCGCGACGCCGCGCGCGAACGCGGTCATGTCCGTGTCGTTGACGAGCACCGGGTAGCGGCGCTGGTAGTCGATCGTCGCGGTCGCGCCGAACACGGCGGCCTGCGCATGCACGACTTCCTTGATGCGCGTCTCGAGCAGGTCGCGCACCTCCGGCTTCAGCGCGCGCACCGACAGGCGCATCTGCGCGCGATCGGGAATCACGTTCGGCGCCTCGCCCGCGTGGATCGCGCCGACCGTGACGATCGCCATGTCGAGCGGCGACACGTTGCGCGACACGATCGTCTGCAGCGCAATGACGATCTGCGCGCACACGACCACCGAATCGACCGCCTTGTGCGGCACCGCGCCGTGGCCGCCGCGGCCCTGCACGTCGATGACGACGGTATCGGACGACGCCATGAACGGCCCCGGCAGGAAGCCGAATTTGCCCGTGGGGAAGCCCGGCATGTTGTGCATCGCGAAGATCGCGTCGCACGGGAACAGCTCGAACAGCCCTTCGTCGAGCATCTTCTTCGCGCCGCCGAGCCCTTCCTCGGCCGGCTGGAAAATCAGGTTCAGCGTGCCCGAGAAGCGGCGCTCGCGCGCAAGATGCTTCGCGGCGGCGAGCAGCATCGCCGTGTGGCCGTCGTGACCGCAGGCGTGCATCTTGCCGGCGATCCTGCTCTCGTACGGCAGGCCCGTGGCCTCGTGGATCGGCAGCGCATCCATGTCGGCGCGCAGGCCGAGGCGCTGCGTGCCGTTGCCGACCTTCAACTGCGCGACGACGCCCGTGCCGCCCAGCCCGCGATGCACCGTGTAGCCCCACGACTGCAGTTGCTCGGCGACGAGGTCGCTCGTCGCGAATTCCTCGAAACCGAGCTCGGGGTGGGCATGGATGCGGTGCCGGATCTCGATCATTTCGTCGGCGAGGCCTGCGGGAATCACGCTGTGCGTCACGGTGTCGTCTCCTGTTTCTGCGGGGAATGTGCAGGCAAGGATAGTCGGTTCGCCAGCAACCGGACAGACGAAAAGTCGTCGCGGTAGCAACCGATGGTTGCCGTATCTGGTACCGCACACGATATGAGCCGACCGGCCATCCGGATGACTGCCGCACATGGTTCGGGCGCGCGAGGCTGTGGGCTTGACAGCGATTTGACGAGCGCCAGGATTCGACGATGACCGTTCAAGCATCCGGAATAATGCCGACACATCAACGTGTTACAGGTAATTGTTCACTTTTTGACGCCTGTACATTTTTTGTGTACGCTGATGAGGAAGTGAACAAGCAATCGCCTCCTATGCCCGAGAACGCCCCCCTTCCGATGTCGGAACAGCACGTGCTCGACGAAGCCTGCGCCGCGTTCGAACGCGCGACCCGGCGCTTCGGCGCGCGGCCCGTGCGCGTGCCGGCCGCGTATGCCGGGCAAGCCGACGCGATGATCCGCTTCGACGTTGCCGGGCAGGTGTTCGAGATGCCGGCCGCCGTGAGCCTGCGCGTCGAATCGCTGCCGGGCGCACTCGCGGCACTGCGCCGCCGCGGCGTCGCGATCGCGACACCCGGCGAGCGGCCGCTGATGCTGATCGCCCCCTATCTTTCGGCCGAACTGGCCGCCGGCCTGACCGACCAGGGCATTCCGTTTCTCGACACCGCGGGCAACGCATGCCTGATTCAGCCGGAGGCGACCGTGATGATCGCGGGCCGGCCGAAACCCGCACGCACGCCGCGCCGGCAGGCATCGCGCGCGACGACGCCGAAGGGGCTGGCCGTGATGTTCGCGGTCGCGACACAGCCGGGCCTCGTCGCACAGCCTTATCGGACGATTGCGGCCGCGTCGGGTGTCGCGCTCGGCACGGTCAACCTCGCGATGGACGACCTGATCGCGCGCGGCCTCGTCGGGCAGCGCCGCAATGGCGAGCGCCTGATACCCGACTGGCCGCGCTTCGTGCACGAATGGGTTGCGCTGTACCCGAGCCGCCTGCGCGCGAAACTGCCGAGCCGTCGTTATGCCAGCCTCGCGCCCGACTGGTGGCGCGATTTCGATTTCGCGTCGTTCGATGCGCGGCTCGGCGGCGAACCGGCGGCCGACCTGCTGACGCACGACCTGAAGCCGGCCGAGATCACCGTCTATACGCACGGCGCGGCATCGAACCGCCTGCTGCTCCAGGCCCGCCTGCGCCCGGACGACCACGGCGACGTCGAATTCGTCGAAGCATTCTGGCCGCACTCGCCCGCGCTCGACTGGCACGAGCCGCGCTTGCCGCTCGTACCGCCGCTCCTGATCTATGCGGATCTCGTCTCCTCCGGTGACAGCCGCAACCTTGCCGCCGCCGAACGGATCCATGACCAATACCTCGCCCATCCGCCCGCTTGAAGTCGACGCGCGCCGGCCGCTCGACTCGGCGGCGGTCGCGCTCTTGCAAGCGGTGAGCCATGCCTGCGCGCGCGTCGATGCGGCTTTCGTCGTCGCCGGCGCAACCGCGCGCGACATCCTGATGTGGCACGTCCACGGCATCCGGCCGGTGCGTGCGACACGGGACGTCGACGTTGCGGTGTGCGCGGTGAGCTGGCCGTTTCACGCGCAGCTCGTCGATGCGCTCGTTGCGACCGGGCAATTCACGCGCGCACCGAAACAACAGCAGAAACTGCTGTTCGACAGCGGCACGCACGGTTTTCGCACCGAACTCGATCTCGTGCCGTTCGGGCCGCTCGAAACGCCGCCGGGCGAGATCGCATGGCCGCCGGGCGGCGAATTCGTGCTGAATGTGCTCGGCTTCCAGGAAGCGGTGGACACCGCGCAGCCGGTGTCGATCGACACACGCACCGTCGTGCCGGTGGCCAGCCTGCCGGCGCTCGCGCTGCTGAAGCTGCTCGCCTGGAAGGACCGGCGTGCACGCCAGAACAGCGATGCGTACGACCTGCTGTTCCTGCTGCGGAATTTTCACGATGCAGGCAATCGCGAGCGCATCTGGGATGCCGCCCCCGACCTGCTGGAACGGCATGCGTTCCAGCCCGGCCTTGCCGCGGCCGCGCTGCTCGCGCGAGACGCGAAACGGATTGCCTCGCCGCACACGCGCGACGCGATCCGCGTGCTGTTGTCCGACGAAGCGACCTATGCCACGCTCGGCCAGGATCTGCTGGTACGTGCGTTCGCGCTGTTGCCGGGTGAATTCAGCGATGACGCCAACCGGTATCTCGACGCATTTCGCGACGCCTTTCTCGAGGATTCACCCGCACCGCACGCATGACACGACGCTGTGGCGCCGCCGCGTCATCCCGCTTTCGCACTGCCGCGCTCAGGCTGCCCAGTCTTCGAGCGACAACCCGGCCACCCGGCCGAACTCCCGCCCGTTGTTCGTGACGAGCACCGCACCGGCCGCGATCGCATGCCCGGCGATCGACGCATCGTTCGCGCCGATCGGCATGCCGCGCGCGGCGAGATCGGCGCGAATCGCGGCCGTTGCATCGACGGCCGCCGTATCCCACGACAGCACGCCGTCGAGCCGCGAGACAAAGGCCGTCACGAGTTCCGCATGCTTCGGCGAAGCCTTCCTGCCGACTGCGCCGAACCGCATTTCGGCATAAGTGATGGCCGACACGACGATCCGGTGCTGCGCATTGACGCACGATTGCAGCCGCGACAGCACTACCGGCGGCCGCTCGCGCATGATGAACGAACAGATGTTCGTATCGAGCATGTAGAGCGTGGTCACTGGCCGGACTCCGTCGGCGCGGCGCCGCCGGAAAGGTCGAAGCGGCCGGACTCGATCACGGCCGGGCGTTCGGCGAGGAAATCGGCGTCGGCCAGCGGTTCGCTCGCGAACGAGAGCCACGTGGGCCGCACCGGCCGCAGCAGCAGCGTGTCGCCCTCGCGGCGGATCTCGAGTTCCGTCACCCCCTCGAACTCCATGTCCTTCGGGATGCGGATTGCCTGGTTACGGGCGTTCTTGAAAATGGAAACGGTGCGCATGAGCCACTCCATGGGAGTACGATGCGCCCATTCTAGACATATGCTGGCATATGTCAAATTGAGGGCGCGCAAATCGGACGTCGCGCCCCACGCTGCCACGGGTGTTTTTGTCATGTTGCCGGCCTGTCGTCGATGAGGAGAGCGATCCATTCTTCACGACACAGGCCACGCGGTCCATATCCCGAACGGCCGATGCCGGTGCGGCACCGCACCGCGCGCAACGTCGCACCGACGCTGCGCACCCGCGCCGTCACGGCAACCGGAAAGTGTCGAAGAATGTGTCTCGCTCGATCACGGTGAGCGCCGCGCGCTTGTGCGGGAAATCGAACTCCTTCAGCGTGTGGAACCCGAGGCGGTGCATGTACGCGATGTGCCGCACGTGATCGACGCGCGGCTCGCCGACGAGCCGCTGCGTGCGCGGTTCGTCGACGAACATGTAGTGCAGCACCCCGCTCCACCATGCATGCAGCTTGCCGGCGCTCTGGAACCGCGAATCGCCGATCAGCAGGTGCAGCCCGCGATCGTAGTCGTGCGCATCGTAGAACGGCGCGAGACGATCCTCCTTCGCCCAGTAGAACTCGAAATAGCCGAACGGCGTGTCGTCGAAATAGCCGATCATCGGGTGCATGTGCGGATCGGCGAGCCGCTCGGCAAGATACGCCGCGTGCTCGTCGCGCGTGCCGCGCTGGTCCCAGAAATGCGCGACGCGATCGAGGTTCATCCAGCCGCTGAACAGGTCCGCATGCGCGTCGATGTCGACGGTGCGCAGGCTGAACGTCATCCCGACCTGCGGCATATGGCGTGCATAGATCTCGCCGGCCGGCGACGGCGGCCGCACCGGGTGCCGGTGCCCGTTCGTGATCGCATGGCGCAGCGGCATCCCGCCCGACGCGGGCGCCTTCAGCCACGGTCGCGGGTTCTGCCAGAAGGTCGTGCGCGATACGGTGAACCGCAGCGCGTCGCCCTCGGCCTGCGCGCCGTCGATCACGCCCTCGCGCACCGCGCGCGCCACGTACGACGCAACGGCCGCCGCATCGGCGCCGCCGAGCGGCACCGTGATCGTCGCCGCGTCGTATCGCGTGTCGGTGTTGAAGAGCGCGACGAACGCCGCGAGCAGTGCCTCCGGCGAATCGTCGGGCCGCCACGCGTCGAGCGAGCACTCGGCGACCGTCATCGCCGGCCCGTGCGCGGCGCCGTCGAGCGCCGCGGCCACTTCACCTTCGACGGCGTCGGCGGCGCCGGCCGGTTTCGTCAGCGTGTCTTGCATCACAGTGCTCCCGCGTCGTGGCGATCGGCGAGAACGTGCAGCCCCCGCTCGAGCGCCGGAAACAGGCTGCGCTGGAAGTTGTTCCAGCGCAGTTCGAGAATCGTGTCGTCCGGTGCGATCGGCGTGTCGAGCACGTCGCAGATCACCTCGCCGGAATCGATGCCGTTGTCGACGTAGTGGAACGACGCGCCCGTCATCATCACGGGCTCGACCGACGACGTCGCGCCGCTCGCCCAGTCGACCCGTTCGCCGCGCGCGCCGTGCAGCGCGTCGAGCGTCGCCCATGCGCCGCGCCGCTGGTACGGCGAACCGTCGGCGGTGATGCCCGGGTGGATGTTGGCGATGCGCCGGTGAAAGCGCGCGCCGGGCCGCACGAGCTCGTCGAGGATCACGAGCAGCCCGTCGAGCACGACGACATCGGCTTCGAGTTCGAGCAGGCGCTCGAGCAGGCGGCGCTCGAACGCCTGTTTGCCGGCTGCACGCTCGCGTGCGTCGCGCGGCAGCCGCCGGTACGTCGACGCAATCGTGCAGAACAGTTCGTCGACCGGCCGGCCCTGCACCGTCAACCCTTCCGGCAGGATCCACGGGCGGCCCGGCGTGCGCGCGAAACCGTAGTCGGCCACCTTCGCGCGGTCGGCCGGCGAACCGTCGTCGTCGTCGACGATCACGCCCTTGAGCGTGTAGCGCTCGCCGAGCGGCGAGTCGTTCAGGCGCTCGACGAGGAATTCGAGCGGCGCCTTCATGTAGCGCGTGCCGCCCTGATAAGCGACCGGCTGGCCGGCGCGATCGGCCGCGCCGTTGCGCAGCGACTGGATGTAGACGAGATTTTTCTTCGGCATGGATGCGTCGTGGAAAAGCGGACGAAGGCGCCGCGGCCGGCCCGTGCCGGCCACGAAGGCCGGCCGGCGGGCCGCGGCGCGCATCGTCACCAGTTGTATTTCGCGGTCGCGATCACCGTGCGGTCGGTGCCGAACACGCAGACGTTTACCGACTGGCAGCCGCTGATGTAGTGGCGGTTGGCCAGGTTCGTCGCATTCACGGCGAAGCGCCAGTTGCGCGTGTCGTAGTGCACGCCCGCGTCGAACAGCGTGACGCTCGACACCGTCAGCGCGTTGTCGGACCCACCGGCCGACGCGCTCTGGTAGCGAACGCCGCCGCCGAAGCCCAGCCCCGCGAGCGCCCCCGTATGCCACGTCCAGTCGGCCCACAGCGACGCCATCTGGCGCGGACGCGGAATGTCGACCGGCCAGTTGTTCAGCGTGTTGTCGTTCGCCTTGATGACCTTCACGTCCTGGTAGACGTACGAAGCGATCATCGACAGGTTCGGCGTGACCTTGCCGGTCGCACTCAGCTCGATCCCGCGCGAACGCACCTCGCCGGACTGTACCGACTTGGTGCCGCTGTCGTCCTGGCTCGGCAGCGCCGGCGTGATGCCGTTGGTCTGGTTGATCTGGTAGATCGCCGCGTTCAGCATCAGGTTCTTGCCGGGCGGCTGCCAGCGCAGGCCGGCCTCGATCTGCTTGCCGCGCGTCGGCTGCGGCAGCCCGCCGCCGAGCAGGTTCACGCCGATCAGCGGGTTGAACGACGTCGCATAGCTGATGTACGGCGACAGCCCGTAGTCGCCCTGGTACGTGAGGCCGACGCGGCCGGTGAACGCCGTGACGTCCGCCTTCGTCGACGTGCCGCCCGCGCGGTCGTCCTGGCGCATGTTGACCCAGTCCTCGCGACCGCCGAGCGTCAGCGTCCAGCGGTTCCACTTGATCTGGTCCTGCGCGTACAGGCCGAACGTGTTCATCGCCGTGTACGTGTTGGTGCGACCCGTGGTCTCCGGATTGGAGAACACCGACGTGGTCACGGGCGTGTACACCGGGTTGTAGATGTTCAGCGGCGGCGCGGCGGCAATCCACTCGCTGTCGGTTGCGGTCTGCCGGTTGTACTGGAAGCCGAGCAGCAGCGTGTGCTGGAGCGGACCCGTCGCGAAGCGGCCTTCGACGTTGTTATCGATGTCGAAGCGGCTGTAGTTCATCTGGAACACGCCGGCCCAGCGGCTGACATCGGTCGTGCTGCCGTCGACGAAGCCGTTGCCCCACACCGAGCCGTTGTCGAGCGACAGGTGCATCAGGCGGACGTTCTGCCGGAACGTCCACGCCGAAGTCAGGTTCTGCTCGAACTGGTAGCCGACCGACCACTGCTTCTTGCGGTAGTAGTTGAAGTTCGGGTCGCCTTCGTACACGTCCTTGTTGATCTGGCCGCTCGGGTTCGGGAGCACCGTGCCTTGCGCGGGCAGGAAGTTCGACGAGATGTCGCCCCAGTCCTGCAGGTACGTCGCGGACAGCGTCAGCGACGTATCCGCGTTCGGGCGCCAGCGGAACGACGGCGCGAGCGCGACGCGCTGGTCGTTGTTCGGGCCCGTCAGCGCATTGCCGTCGCGCGCGACGCCGACGAATCGATACGCGTACTTGCCGTCCGGGTCGAGCTTGTCGCCCACGTCGATCATGAACTGCTTGCGCGCGTAGTTGCCGATCTGCACGCCGGCCTCGCGCACGCGCTCGCCGTCGGCGAGCTTGGTCTGCACGTCGATGATCGCGCCGGGGTCGCCCGCGCCGTACAGCACCGAGGTCGGCCCGCGCAGCACGGTGATGCTGTCGATCATGTACGGATCGACGCGCCAGCTCGCGAGGTTGATCGTGTTCGGCACCTGCAGCCCGTTCACGTAGGCGGTCGGCGTGAAGCCGCGCAGTGCCGCGTACCAGTCGGAACGGTTGTCCGAGCCATACGACGAGAAACCCGGCACGTAGCGCAGTGCCGCGTTTACGTCGGTCGCGCCGGTCATCTCGATCTGCTGCGCGGTGACGACGTTGATCGTCTGCGGGATCTCGTTGATCGGTGTATCGGTCTTCGTGCCGGTCCGGCTGCGCTTCGCGACGAGCCCGACCGTGCCGTCCCCTTCCGAGGCCGCGTTGACGTTGATCGTCGGCAGCGTACCGGTCGACGCACTGGCCGCCGCACCGCCCTGCGCACTGCTGGCCGACGCCGCGGCGCCTGCGTTCACGGCCGGCGCCGTCTGGGCATATGCCTGCCCCGCCGCCGCACCGAACGCCACGCTTGCCGCGGCTGCGATCGCACGCAAACGCGTGCCTGTTGCCCACTCCATCTTTCTCTGCTCCACTTTTTTCATGCGGTCTCCGACCGCGCCTTTGTCAAAGAGCGAAAGCCATCCGGCCCGCGCTCACCCCGTTTTCCTGTCTTGCCTTGGCCGCGCCTTCGTCATGGGCGGGCGCGATCCCGTCTTCGAGCGACGCGCAGATTTCGTCCGCGCGGCGTGCCAGCACCGACAGCAGCGTGTCGGACAAACCGTGGCTGTCTTCGCAGCAGCCTTGCAGGTAGATGCGCGGCGCGAAGTGCGCGGGCGTCGCGAGCAGGTAATCGCGCGTCACGTCGCCACGCGCGAGCGCATCGCCCAGGTGCGGCGCAAGCCCTTCGAGCAGCGCCGAATGGGTGTCGCGGCGATAGCCGGTCGCGAGCACGAGCGCGTCGAAGCGCTCGACGCGCGTCGCGCCGCTCATCCGGTCGCGCACCGTCAGCTCGACGCGGCCGTCGGCGGTGCGCACCGCGGCCTCGATCGCGCTGTTCGCGAGCAGCGCATGACGCGGCGTGCCGTCGATGCGCTGCAGGTACAGCATTTCGTAGATCTGTTCGATCAGCGGCCGGTCGACCACCGCGTAGTTCGTGTCGCGATAGCGGTCGAGCAGCGCGCGGCGCGCGTCATGCGGCTGCGCATAGACGACATCGGTGAATTCGGGGCTGAAGATCTCGTTGACGAACGGGCTGTCGTCGGCCGGCTTCAGCGCGCCCGCGCGCATCACGAGGCTCGCGTCGACATGCGGGAAGCGGCGCGCGAGATCGATGAACACCTCGGCCGCGCTCTGCCCCGCGCCGATCACCGCGACGCGGCGGCGCTCGCCGGATGGCGACGCGACGAGCCGGTCGATGTCGGTCAGGTAGGACGACGAGTGGATCACGCGGTCGCGGCCGAGCGCGGCGAACGCGTCCGGGATCGCCGGCGTACCGCCGACGCCGACCGACAGCGCGCGCGTGACGCGCTGGCGCTCGTGGCCGGCGGCGTCGCGCGACAGCACGCGCAGCGCGTCGATCCGCGCGCCGTCGCCGCGCACGGGCTCGATGCCCAGCACGGTCTCGCTGTAATGGACGCGATCGTCGAACGCGTCGGCCACCCAGCTCAGGTAGTCGTGGAACTCGACGCGGGTCGGGTAGAAGTTCTTCAGGTTGACGAATTCGTTCAGCCGGCCGCGTTCGAACAGGTAGTTGATGAACGTGTAGCGGCTTTTCGGATCGCGCATCGTGACGAGATCCTTCAGAAACGAGATCTGCATCCGGCAGTCGTCGAGCAGCATCCCGCGATG
>NZ_ASSI01000086.1:0-49740 GCF_000466765.1 Burkholderia sp. AU4i
CCAAGCCAAGCCAAGCCAAGCCGCGGCGGCGCCGCTCGCCCGTCCGTCCGTCCGTCCGTCCGACGCGTTGCGTCCCGCGATCAACCGCCGCCGGCCGACCGTTGCATGTTCACGCAGGGCGACAAAAGCACACAAATCTGATCAACGCCCCTCATCGTTTCTTGTAACGATTCGTAATATCGCGCCGCCGAGCGCTTTTCCCGACGAACCGTTGAATCCGCATCCGCTTCCCATGCAACACGTGACGACGACAAGCCAGCCGCCGATCCTGGCGGCACCGGTAGATCCCATGCTGCACGCCGTGATCGATGAGGTCGTCCACCGGAGCGTGTCGGAAGCGACGACGCGCAGCGGCTACATGCGATGTGCCGACTACGCGATCGTCGGCGCGCAGGTGCTGACGCTGCTGACCGGCAAGCCGTACCGGCCGTTCGCGGGTGGCGAGGTGCTGGATTTCGGCGGCGGCAACCTGTATGCGCTGTGCACGACGCGCGAGCGGCGCCGCACCGCGCGGCATCTGTCGCAGCTCGCGAGGTATCACTGCTGGATCGAGGCGCGTCACGACGATATCGGCGGCCGTGCGCGCAAGGAAATCGTCGATTTCACGCTGCGCCACGACGAGACCGTGGCGAGCCATCTGGGGATGCCGTACGCACGCGCGTACCAGGCGTATTTCTGGGGCTGGGACGACGAGCACGCGGTACCGGCCGAACTGCACGGTCATCCGGTCTTCGCGAAACAGGGCCCCGTGTGGCGCTGGGCGGAGCGTGAATGCACGTCGCTGCTGCGCGCATACGAGCGCGAACGGCCAGGCTATTTTGGGCGTCAGGTGTCGCGTGCGATCGATTTGTTTGCCGATCGCGTCGAAGGTCTCGGCTGACGGCACGGCCGTTCGAGGTGAACTGCGGGCAAGCAACCCGCAGGGATGGAGCGCGAACCGGCGGAGGGCGCCCGGCGCGCGCTTGCGCACGGCCGGGTATGAACGATGTTTCCGGGCACGACACCACGCGCGGTGGCGCGAGCCGGTCGATCCACAGACCGGCGGCCGCCGCCGCGATCATCGGGCGGCCCGGGCGCTCGTCACTTGTTCGCCAGCGTGCCGCTGCTGTTGGCGCCGCCGAACAGCCGCGTCAGGTACTGCGTGTTGGAGTTCATCTTGGCCATCAGCGTGTTGAGCGCCGTGAACTGCGCCTGATACTGCTTGGTCAATTGCGAGGCGTAGTCGGCCAGATCGGTCTGCTGCTGCGTGACGCGCTTCAGGTTGGCAGTCAGCGCGTTCGTGCGCACCTCGATCATCCCGCCCTTCTTCGTGAAGGGCGCGATCTGGTCGGTCAGTTGCTTGCCCATCCCGTTCGTCGAGTTGAACAGGCGCGCGACCCCTGACGGGTTGCTGGACAGCGCACTGTCGAGCTTCGCGCTGTCGACCTTCAGCGTGCCGTCCTTCTCGAGCGAGATGCCGATCGCCATCAGGTTCGTGTGTCCGTTGCCGTTCTCGTTCGCGACACCGCGCGCGACGATCGACGCAAGCGAGTTGCGGATCGTGTTCAGCGTCGAATCGCCGATCAGCGCACCCTGCGAGCTTGCTCCTTCGGTGTAGCTCGACAGCGCGCCCATCGTCTTGACGACGGTGTTGTAGAGGCTCACGAAGTTCGTGATCGTGGCCGCCTGCGACTTCGTATCGGTGCTCACCGTGAGCGTTTGCGTATCGGTCGCGCTGACCGCGGCCGCCGACAGGTTCAGCGTGACGCCGCTCAGCACGCCCGACACCGTGTTGCTCGCGCTGGTCGACGCGATGCCGTTGAGCGTGAACTTCGCGTCCTGCGCGACGGCGCTTTGTCGCCACGCGGCCGCGCTGTTCGCCGATTCGATCTTCGACGCGCCGCCCGTCGTGTCGGCCGTCGACGTGACGCCGAGGTTCGACAGCCCGTTGTCGTTGGCCACGTTGCCGACCGCGACGCTGATCGCGTTCGCCGAGCCCGTCTTCGTCGACGCGAGCACGAGGTGCGCGCCATCGGTGCCGTTGATCACGGTCGCGCTGATTCCCGGGTTGTTCGCCGCGGAGTTGATCGCGGCCGCGATGCCCGACAGCGTGTTGTTCGTGCCGGTGACGTCGACCTTGAACGACTGGCTGCCGAGCGACAGCGTCAGCGTGCCGGTGCCGAGCGCCTTGCTCCCGTCGAAGCCCGCCGAAGCCAGCGCCTGCGCCGTCGCGGTCTGCGTGACGCCGATCGTGTAGGTGCCGGCCACCGCGCCCGCGCCCGCCGTCGCGGTCAGGCCCTTGCCGCTCGCGACCGCGGTGAACGTCGACTGCAGCCCGCCATTCGTCAGCGAGGCGAGGCCCGCCTCGAGCGCACCCAGCGCCGACGACAGCGCGCCGAATGCGGAAATCTGCGTGGTGCCGGTGGTCTGCGACGCGGCGAGCGCCGCGGCCCGGCCGGCGGTTTTCGCATTCACCAGCGTCTTGACGAGCGTGCCGACGTCCATCGACGGATTCCCGGTCGAGCCGTTGATGATCGATTGCGCCGCCTGTTGCAACAGGCTGTTCGTGTTCGCGCCGCTGCTCACGGGCGTGTTCGTTGCCATGGGTGGTCTCCGGTTGAATAACGATCCCGTGACGAGCGGCTGCCGGGTCGGCCTGCGGCGCTTCGAAGGCAGGGCGCGTCCGGCGCGATGCGTTCCCGGGGTTCACGGGAGTGTCGGGAAAACGTAAGGACGTGCGCTATCGTATATTTAAATCGGTATTGCTTGGTAATTTTTTGTAATGCATGTCGAGAAAAATGCAGATTGGAACGGGGTGTTTGAGTGAGGGCTAAAGGTTTACGATCTTTTGCCGTAAACACACCGTTTCGGTTGTATTTATTCAAGCATTTTCACGGTTTTGAGAGCCGGAAAAGGGCGAGAAGGATTGGTCAATGTTTTGAGCTGGTTCCGCTAAACATCGGATCGATCGACGGTGTGTGGAAAGTGTGTTCCATGGTCGATATCGGACCGAAATCCTTGTCTGACGGACGATACGCGCCACCGGTGATTGCAGCCCGCCTGCCCGTGAAACGTTTTCGCATTGCCGATGTTCGTTTCAGGGCCATGAGCTTTTTATGCAACGGAATGCCAGGTCGATTGCAATGCCCGGCGAGTTGCGTGAATCAAGTCAGACCTTGTGAGTCGCATATCGAACCAGTCGTTCAATGACAGTCGTGATACGCGGTTGTGACCGATTTACGTCAATTGAGGCCGAAAATATCGATTGAATCAGGTGGCCTGAAAGAAGCAGGGTGTTTCCGTGTTCCGGAAACATTGAGCGGGTTGATTTGCGCTGCCTGCCGACCTTTGCCTGTCGGCGTGATTGTCTTCGATTGTCCACTTGAGCGAGATAGCGAATCCTTCTTTGGCGGATTGATGATCCCCGGCGAGACAGTAGACTGCACCCGTGCTTCGCCAGAACCGATCGGAAGCGCGCCGGGAACGGCGCAACCCGACGGATTCTTCGGCGGCGAGCCCTCCGGCCTGCTGTCCGATCGTGCGAGGAGTGATTCGGCGCCTCCCGGCACCGGATGCATCAAACCGTCAATTCAAGGGTGATATTGCTATGCGTTACGTTTCGCTGGAGTCGAAGAAGGACGAGCTGCTGCTGGCGGCTCGCGTGCTGTTGATGATCCTGTTCGTGCTGTTCGGCTGGCAGAAGCTGAGTGGCTTCTCGGGCACCGTCGCGTACATGGCGTCGACGGGGAACCCGGCGCCCGAACTGGCCGCGGTGATCGCGGTGGCGGTCGAGCTGGTCGGCGGCCTGCTGATCGCGGCCGGCTTCTATACGCGTCCGCTCGCACTGGTGTTCGCCGCCTATACGCTCGCGACCGCGCTGATCGGCCATCGCTACTGGGCGCTGCAGGGGATGGAGCAATACATGGCGATGATCAACTTCTACAAGAACGTGAGCATCATCGGCGGGCTGCTGTTGCTCGCACTGACCGGGCCGGGGCGGTATTCGCTCGACCGGAAGTAAGGCGGGACGGCGGTTCCGTTCGGCTCGGAGCCCGGTGCACGAAAGTGCGCCGGGTTTTGTTTTTGTGGGTGGGGCGTGACGTGTGGCGCGTGCGGCGTGGGTGCTGCGTTGCCAAACGAACAGGTTCCGGACATGATTGCGCGTGCACAGTGACGCTGTTCACGCCGCGTTGACTCAGGTGTTTTCGCATCGCGTTTCAATGTGCTGCCCATGCTCTGCCCTCGCATTCGGACGATTCCGGTGACGCGCGCGAGGCCGCAGCGCACACGCATTGCTGCTTGCAATGCGTATCGGCAGCGACCGGGCGCACGACCGCGGCGTCTCGCATAAATCGTCTGCTTCAGGACATTGCCGACGGAGAACGACGACGTATGAGTCCGGAAGACTTGCTGTCCTACTACGAACGGGAACTAACCTTCCTGCGGCAATACGTGCGCGAGTTCGCCGCGCGCTATCCGAAGATTGCAAGCCGGCTGTCGCTGACCGGCGGGATGGACAGCGGCAGCATGGACCTTCACGTCGAGCGTCTGGTCGAGTCGTTTGCGTTGATGGCGGCACGTACGGCCCGCCATATCGACGACGACTATCCGCGGTTTACCGAGGCATTGTTCGAGACGCTGTACCCGCACTACTTGCGCGCGTTTCCGTCATGTTCGATCGCACACTTCGAGATGGATAGCGGCCGGGCGGCACAGATGTCCGCCGCCGTCACAGTGCCGCGCGGTACGCAGCTTTACAGCCGGCCGCTCAACGGATCCAAGATATTGTTCCGGACTGCGTATGACGTCACGCTTTCGCCGTTGCAGCTGACGGGGGCGAAGTTCCGCTCCATAGCCGACGTGCCGCGCGCGTTGCGCCTGCCTGCATTGCGGGTGGAACTGACGCTCGACGGCAACTTCGGATCGAAACTGTGGATCTTCACGCAGGCTCTCGGCGGTACGCCCGACCGGCGCGACGACTATCCGGCGATCGGCGACATCAAGACCGCGCCGGGCACGCCCGCCCGCCGCATGAGTGACCCGGATCCGTCGGCATGGTCCGGCGTGCCGGGCGACGGGCCGCCGGTCATCCTGCCGGGCATGGACGTCGTCGCGTGGCCGGCCGATCCGATCAGCAAGATCGGCGACGGCGTGAGCGGCGGCCTGGGCAAGCCTTTGCATATTTCCGCCTACGAGGACGTGGGGGCTGTCTGGCAACGTCTGCAGGACAGCTTCAAGCGACCGCCGGCCACCCGTGACACGACCGTTCAGGCCTGGAATGACTATCACCTTCATCGAAACCCCAACGAGGGCCGCGCGCCCGATAGCGAAGACCTGGATCCCAAGCTATGGAAGAAGTAGTGCCACCGCCATCGGGGCGTCGCGTGAGGTGGCGCTACGTCGTGTTGCTCGCTGTCGTGCTGCTCGCGGCAATCGTGTTCGGACTTGATAGGAGTCGGCGCATGCCATTGATCTACGTGATTCCGGAGGGCTATGTCGGCCCGGTGGTCGCATTGTTCGACCAGCCCGACGGTGTCGAGCCGCTCCATGCGAAGGAAGGGCTCGAGGTGCGTGTGCCCGCGAACGGCATCGTCAAGATAAAGGGCAACCCGAAGCTGGGCCATTCGGAGGCGTTCCCGAAGAGCACGGTGGTGTTCGAGCTGGAGAAGCGCGATGGCAGCCGCGAGGTGCTCCAGGAAGCGATCAACCCGTGGCAGGAGTACGACCGGAACGACGATCCGCACTGGAAGGTCGGCATTCGCGATGCGCAGGGAAATCTGCGCACCATTGCCGTTTCCGACCGGAAGGACGGCTTCGTGTTCGACGATTTCCCCGACCCGGATCGCAGCCGCGTCATGGTTTTCTGGCACGAGTCCTGCCAGGACCGCGTGTTCGGGCCGGAGTCGGACGCGTATCTCGCCGGCGAAAAGTCCGCCGAGGAACTGCACGTTCCGCCGTGCGGCGAGTTCGTGGTGGGTGCCTTCGATCACATCCGGCAGTGGCCGGAATGGATGTTCCTGCGCGGCAAGGGCAAGCAGGAAAAATCCGGCGTCAGGAATCCTACGTACAGCTCGATCCAGGAACTGGTCGACGAGGCGAATGCGCGGGCTGCCAGAAAGAAGACCGACGCGATCAACTGAGCGAATCCGCGTGACCGGCAACGGGCATCGCGGCCGGTGTGACGCAAGAGGACGGAATGGACATTGCTGCTGCATTGAAGGGCTATTCGCAAGCGACTCGCCAGATCCAGGTCGATACGGCGATGCCGGGCGCATTCGCGGTCGAGCGGTTTCACGGCCGGGAAGCGATGGACGAGTCCTTCCGGTTCGAGATCGACGTGCTGTCGAGCGCGTCGTTCCTCGACCTGAATCCGCTGCTCGGCACGGCGATCCGCCTGCGCCTCGCGACCGGCGCGGGAGAGCGCTGCTGGAACGGGTACGTCGTGCGGGCCGCGTACAGCGACAGCGACGGCGAGATCACGCGCTATCGGCTGACGATGGCCTCCTGGCTCGAATTGCTCCGGCTGCGCCGCAATTGCCTGTATTTCGTCGGCCTCGATACCGAAGGTATTTGCGAGCGCGTGTTCGGCGACTATCCGGAGGCGCGTCGACGCTATGAACTGAAGGAGCCGTTGCGTACGTTCGATCTGCGTGGCCAGTATCGCGAAACCGACTTCGACTTCGTGACGCGCCAGTTGTCCGAGGCCGGCCTGTCGTTTCGCATCGAGCACGCGCAGGACGCGGGCGAGAAGCCGTCCGGCGACCATACCGTCGTCGTGTTCGACCGGCGCGCCGAACAGCCCAAAGGCAGCACCGTCGCCTACAACCGGCAGGACGTGGGCGACCCCGACGGCGTGATGACCTATTTCACGACGCGTCACCAGATGGTCCCGGATCACGTTACCGCCGCGAGCTGGAAAGCCGGCAATCTCGTCGCGCTCGCCGGGCATGCCCAGGCCGAGGCCGATCGCGACGCGCCCGTCATGCCCGTACGCGAAGTGCTGGACGCGCAGCGCGCCGGCCGCTTCGAAACGTCGGACCAGGCGCAGCGCTACGCGTCGCAGCGTCTCGACGCGCTGCGCCTGTCGAAGCGGATCCACTATGGCGCCGGATCGTCGCGCACGCTGGAGATCGGCAAGGTTCACACGCTGACCGGCTACCCGGACGGAACGGTGTCGTTCGTCCCGCTGACGCTCGAGCACGAGGCGGTCAACAATCTCGGCGCCGATATCGCGCAGCTGCTCGAACACGGCGAGCTGGAGCAGGGGCTCTATCGCAACCGCTTTGCCGCGGTGCCGCCCGGCGTGCCGATCGTGCCGCCCTATCGCGACCGGCCGGTCGTGCAGGGCGTGCAGACCGCGACCGTCGTCGGCGAACCGTCGAACCGGGTGAGCAGCACGCGCGACCACCAGGTGCGCGTGCAGTTTCCGTGGATGCGCGGCACGGCGCCGCTACCCGGCGGACTGACCGACACGGCAAGCCGGTCGAACCCGCAGGGGCATGCGCCCGGCGACCATCGATCCGGCGTGGTCGCGCGCATCGCCGAGCAATCGGCCGGCCCGAACTTCGGCCACAGCTTTACGCCGCGCGTCGGCGCGGAAGTCCTGGTCGGCTTCGACTCGGGAAATATCGACATGCCGGTCGTGCTGGGCCAGCTGTACGGCGGCCGCGTGCAACCCCCGTTCGCGGCCGGTGAAGGCAGCAGCGCGAATCACGCGGGCGTGCTGACCGGCATGCAGACACAGAAGCTCGACGGGACAGCGGGCAGCCGCTGGGTGATGGACGATTCGTCGGGCCAGTTGCGTCATGAACTGGGCAACAGCGTCGCGAACAGCCGGCTTGCGCAAGGCTATCTGGTCGATCAGCAGGGTGCGGTTCGCGGCGCCTATCGCGGCGAAGGATTCGATCTCGCGACCGAAGGGTGGGGCGTCGTGCGCGCGGGCGAAGGCGTGCTGGTGTCGGGCACCGCGCGCACGGAAGCGGCTTCGACGCAAATGGACCTGGGAGAGAGCGTTGCCCAGTTGAAGCAGGCGGTGAAAACCGCACAGGGGCTCGACGAATCGGCTGCGCGCGCGGGCGCTGGCCGGCTGACGGCGAACGCCGCGCAGTCGGATTTCCTGAAGGCGATCGATCCCGCCCAGGACGGCAAGTACACGGGTGCGGTGAACGGGCAGAGTGCGACCAAACCGGCCGCCGGCGGAGCAGGCGGCAGCGGGGACCCGGTCGAACGGTTCGCGGTGCCGGCCGTCGTGCTGGAGTCGCCGCAAAACGTCGTGATGAGTACCGGCAACAGCGCGGTGTCCTATGCGGAACAGCACGTGCATCTGACCGCACAGGGCGATGCGCACCTGGCCGCCGGCGCGACGGTCGCCGGCGCGTCCGGCGATGCGGCGAGCCTGTATGCGGCCGCGGGCGGGATCAAGGCCGTGGCCGGCCACGGGCCGCTCAGCGTCGAGGCGCATGCGTCGTCGATGCAGATCCTCGCGGACCAGTCGGTGCGCATCACGTCGTCGGATGACCGGATCGACGTGCTCGCGAAGGATGCGATCGTGCTGCAGCAAGGGCCGAGCCGGATCACGCTGAAGGGCGCGGACATCCTGGTCGAGACGCCCGGATCGTTTTCCGTCAAGGCGGGCGCCCATCCGTTCATGGGACCGGGTGCGCAGTCGCCGGTGCTGCCGGCCCTGCCGATACCGGTGCCGCTCGCGCTCTACGACGAGCAACTGCGATTCGTCAACGAAGATGGCGTGCCGCTGTCGAAGGTCGCCTATCAGTTGAAGCTGGCCGACGGCACCACGGCGTCGGGCGTGACCGACGACGCGGGCAGGACCGAGCGCGTGGCATCGGCAAGCCCGCTGGGGATCCTGTCCGCGCTGCTGACGCCGACCCAACTGGTGGACTGCTGCGGGCGCACGTCGGGCACGCCGCCACCGCCGGTCGAGGTCAAGATCAAGGGCGTGCAGACGAACCAGTTTCAGTTGGGCGAATCGGAGAAGTCGGTGACGGTCAAGGGACACGATCGGCCGTTGACGGCGGGCGAGATCGAGATGGCCCGGACCGTCTTCAAGGACGGCATCGATTACGACAAGGTGCGGGTGCACCGGGGGAGTTACTTCTGGTTCGACATGCAGCGCAAGAGAACCGCAGTCACCCCTAACGGGCACATGTATTTTCGCGACGAGGACTTTCTCGAGGACTTCTCCGCCGAATCGGTGGCGGAAGGCGACAAGTCATGGTTCATGCACGAGATGACGCACGTCTGGCAATACCAGCTCGGATATTCGGTGCGCTGGCACGGGTTGACCGTCACCATTCGCGGCGAGAGTGCCTATCAGTACACCATCACGCCTCAGAACGTTTTTCACGACTACAACATGGAACAGCAGGGAAACCTGGTCGCAGATTATTTCGCGATTCATGTGCGCAAGACATACCAGGCGATCGGGCACCGCGGATACGTCGGATCGCCGGAAGAACTCAACTGGGTGCTCGCGCCATTGCTTCGGGATCCAAAGAATGCGGACAATTTGCCGAAGTAGCGAGACAGGCGCCGTCGCGCGGTGGTGATGTTTGAATTCCTGATCAACTCGAGTGGCTTCAATGCTGCGATGAATGGATTCGAAGCATGAGGAAAATTTTGTTGGGCAGTGCGGTGGCAAGCATATCGAGCCTGGTTTTTACCGCCTGTGCGGTTGCCACGTCGCACGGTCCGATTCGCCTGGACATCAGGCAGATCGACGGAAAGCCGGCTGCTTGCCTGCCGGCAAGTGACGACACGGGTTCCGACCCGATCCAGATCCGCGGGGTCGATGTGACGAGACAAACCGGCCCGGTCAGTCCCGTTGTCACGTATTGGGCGCTGGAGGTTCCGGGGAGTGCGCCGCCGGTTTATCTGAAGCGAGGCGAGTGTCTCGTCTATGGCCAGACCGTGGCCGGTGCGGTTGTGCGTGCGGCGCCGAGGGCGCTGGACATCAACAAGTTCTACAGCATCTCGATCGTACCGGGGGGGGACTATGGCCCGGTGTACAGCTCGGCGTTTTGCGTGATCAGGCAAGCGGGGGGCGGTGTCCGCATTGCGACGCCGGGGCAGGAGGGGAACCCGTGCGCGTCGGCAGGACACTGAGCGGTGCAACGGGCTCCGAGTCGTGGCGTACCGGCCGCGGATGATGACGCGGCCACGGTCGTGCCGAGCGCCGTTGCCGGGTTTCGATCATGGTGATGTCGGGCCACCACGAGTGCTCGATCACGTACTTGTGCCGTTCCGGGAGGATCCAGGGAATGCGGACACGCTTCCGAAGCAGCGCGCCGGGCCTGCTCGCGTCGCTGTCGTGCGCTGTCGTGCGCGATGGCAGCGTCGGAGGCGCCCGTCGAACCGGAGATCAGGCAGGTCGACGGAAACCCGGCCGCCTGCCTGTGAGTGACGCACGGGCCACGGGCAGAAGGCCTCATCCGGATCCGCTCGGTGGGTGGCGCCAGACCAACCGAACCGGCGAGTCCCGATGTGACTGCCCGGTGGTTCGAGATGCCGGCCGGGGCCGAACCCGTTTACCGGAGGCCTGGCGAGTGTCTGGTGTACGGGCAGACGGTGAAGGGTGCAATCGTTCGCACGCCGCCCAGACCGCTGGATCTCGGCCGGCCCTGCTCCGTCTCGATCATTCCGGGCGGGGATTCCGGCCCGGTTTATGGCGCGGCGTTCTGTGCGCTCAGGCAGGCCGGTGGAGGTGTGCATATCGCAGTGCCGGAGCAAGGCAGGAATCCATGTGCCGTCGCTCAGTGACCGGCTTGCGGGAATGAACCGTTGTCCGTTGGCCACGACACGAGGCGGAGCGAACCGCGTACGTCGTACCTAAAACGAACCCATTCATGTCGACGAATATGGACGTTCTGAAAAAACTCGCCGGAGGCTGGTCGCAGCACGACCGGTTTCTCCGGGTCACCACGCCGCTGGGCGCGGACGCGCTGGTCGCCGAGAGCCTGCTGGGGTGGGAGGCGGTCGATCACGGCGGCTACCGGTTCCAGTTGACGGCATTGTCGGGAAACGCGGCGCTGCCGCTGGAGCGGCTGATCGGCGCGACGATCCTGATCGAATGGCGGGCGCGGGAAGGCAGCGACGTCCGCCGCCCCGTGCACGGTCACATCATTGCGGCGGAGCGGATCGGCTACAACGGCGGGCTGGCCCGCTTTCGCCTCGAGGTCGAGCCGTGGCTCGCGGTGCTCCGTCAGCGCGTCGATCACTACAATTTCCAGAATGCCAGCGTGCTCGACATCAGCGAGCAGATTTTCGGCTATCACAATGCGGGCAGCGTGGTGCCCGCATGGCCCACCTTGACATGGACGCGAAATTGCATGTGGGGGCCGGCCAATAGCTATCAGGATGGCCCGGAGGAGCAAGACAACTTCCAGAAGGCGACAACGGGATAGGCTGTATGAGCGATGAATCGTCGATGAAGGCCTACTGGGGCCAGTTGTTTGATAAGCGCTACTGGCGGGAGGTGGTCATTGGTTTGCCGCCGAGGGATCCTTGGGCCCCGACAGCCGAGATGCTTGCTTACGTCCTCAATAAAGCAAAGCCAACGAAAGTAGATTGCCTACCGGCTTCGCTGGACATGGTAGTCATACGCAACGAAACCTACATGGAAGTAGCCGACAGTCAGTATGCCCGGCGTGGTTTCGGTGGATTGATATTTTCATTGTTTGAATTGCCAATTATTTCTTTCCTGGCTATCCCTTTTTATGGATTTTTGAAATATGAAATAACACTTCCTCTGGTTTTGGCTTCTTTGCTGATTTTTCTATTGTTCGTCCCTTTGTCGATATGGGTGGGATATCAATGGAAGCAAGACATGTTGGGCTACACCTACAAGCCGATTCGGCTGGTGCGCTCGACACGCACGGTTCATGTTTTCCAGCACGCCGGCCCCGGCGGCACCTGGTCTCTGGATTGGGATAAGCTGGTGTTCTGCCTGAAGAAGAGCGGGCTGAACTGGGGTGTGCTCGGCTATTTGCCGGACGAGAACGGTCAGGCGACGCATGCTTTTTATCTCGGCAACGTCATGCCGGTTCACCCGAGCGGTATGCGAGCGGACGAACCGTTGCTTGCACACTGGGAATACTTCCGCCGCTACATGGAGGAAGGGCCGGCGAGTGTGCCTGCTCCGGATTATCTGCTGCCGATCGAAAACCGGCGCGAGCCGTTCCTTTACGGCGTGTACCGCCTATGGCAGATGTTCGGCCCGCTCGCGGTGTTGTTCGCACCGATCACGACGCTGGCGGGCCTGTTCCGCTGGGTGGCCATGCGCATGAGCCGTTTGCCGCGCTGGCCGGCGGAGGTGGATGCGCAATGTCGAGTGGCGCCGGAGGACGCAATCGTGCGGCCGGCGAAGAAGACCTACAGCCGTGTTTCGGTCGCGCTGGGTACGGTGGCGATGCTTGCGCTCGATGCGATATTGCTGTGGCTGCTGTTCACGCAGGTGTTCGGCGCCGATCGCCTCCTTGCCCACGGTTCCTGAGAAGGCGGGCATGCAGCCGACGTGTCAGGGGAGTCGACATCGGATGCCTGTTCTTGTATAGATGGGGGAATCCCCGTTCCCCTTTCACAGATGGCTACCGTGCCGCAATCGACCGTCCTTCTCATCGGCGCCGCCGGCCTCCTCGGCCGCGCGGTTGCCGCATCGCTGTCCCGCGAGTCTTCGTTGAACCTCGTCGCGACGATCCGCAACCCGCACGGCGCGGGCGCAAAACGTCTTGCGTTGCCGGCGGAAAACCTCGCCGAACTCGACGTCCTCGACCAGCCGGCCCTCGAACACCTGTTCGCCACCCACCAGCCGGCCGCCGTGATCATCTGCGCGGCCGAACGCCGCCCGGACGTCTGCGAACGCGATCCTGACGGCGCACGCGCGATCAACGTCACCGCCCCGGCGCGCATCGGCGCGCTCGCCGCGCGCCACGGCGCATGGACGCTCGGCATCTCCACCGACTACGTCTTCGACGGCAAGGCCGCTCCGTACCGCGAGGACGCCACCCCGAATCCGCTCAACATCTACGGCCGCACGAAGCTGGAAGGCGAGGCGGCGCTCCTCGCCGCGTCGCCGCTGTCGTGCGTGCTGCGCCTGCCGCTGTTGTACGGCCCGATCGTCGACTGGAGCGAATCGGCCGTCACGAGTCTCGTGCCGGCGATCGCCGCGTCCGCACGGCCGGGCGCCGACGCGGTCGGCATGGACGCCTGGGCGATCCGTTACCCGACGTATACGCCCGATGTCGCGGACGTCATCCGCGACCTGACATTGCGCCATCTCGCGGGTGCGTCGATCACGGGCATCCGTCACTGGTCGGGCGAGGAGCCGATGACGAAGTACGACATTGCGCAGCGGATCGCGGCCGCGCTCGGCATCGAAGCATCGCTCACGCGGATCGACCAGCCGACCGACGCGACGCCGCGTCCGTACGATTGCCATCTGGACGCATCGCGCGTGCGTGCAGCCGGGATCGATCACGCGACGCCTTTCGATATCGCGCTGCGCGCCGTGCTGCGCGATGCGCCGCAGACGCTGTAGGATCGGGCGCCACGCGCGGCCCCGCGCCGCGTGATCCGCAGCCGTCCACGTCCGTAGCCGCAGCCGCAGCCGCAGCCGCGCGACGGAGGCGGCCCGCGCGCACCGGCCGGCCCATCATCGCCCACCCAGGAGCCCAGCCATGCAACTGAAATGGCTCGAAGACTTCGTCGAACTCGCCCGCACGCGCAGCTTCACCCGCGCGGCAGAGAACCGGTTCGTCACGCATCCGGCGTTCGGCCGCCGCATCCGGTCGCTCGAGGAGTGGGTCGGCGCGCGCCTGATCGCGCGCACGAAGCCGCTCGAACTGACGGCGGCGGGCACCGTCTTTCTCGATGCGGCATCGAACGCGCTCGACATCCTGCACGGCGCCCGCACGCAACTCCAGGAAGCGTCGCCGGTGCTGGAGAACAACCTGCGAATCGCGACCGGCCGCACGCTGTCGGCCACCTTCTTCCCCGACTGGTACGACGAGACCGTTGCGCGCGCCGGCTTCTTTACGGCGACCGTGTCGACCGGCAGTGCGGAGGAAGCGATCCTGCAGCTCACGGCCGGCGACGCCGACATGCTGATCGTCTATTCGAGCCCACATACGCGGCTGCTGATCGATCGCGACCGCTTCGACTGGCTGTCCGTCGCGCGCGAGGTGCTGGTGCCGGTCAGCGCGTTCGATGGGCGCGGCAGCGTGCGTTACCGGCTGCCGGCCGGCCAGGCGCCGGTGCCGTGGCTCGCGTTCGCGCGCACGCTGACCCTGCGCGCGGTGCTGGCGCGTCATCTCGCCGAAATGCCCGGCCGCCCGACGCTGCGGCCCGTGTACCAGGCCGACTCGTACGAAGCGATCCTCGCGATGGCGCGCCGCGGGCTCGGCCTTGCGTGGCTGCCGCAGCGGCTCGTCGCCGACGACGTGCGGCGCGGCGAACTCGCGATCGTCGGGGGCGCCGACTGGCAGATCGGCTTCGACATCGCGCTGTACCGGCGACGGAACGACCCGCACCCGGTACTGGACGCGATCTGGCGCACCGCGCCGGCACGCGACGACGGCGCCGCATAGCCTCCGCGGGCAGCGCCCGCGCGGCCTGCGCGCCGATCGGCACGATTGCGTGCCGAAACGGCACGAACGCCCGCCCCGCGTTGCCTACACTCCGCGCTTGACTGGCCCGAACGGCCGCCGGCAAAGCCGCGCGCCGTCTTTCAAAATCCTGACGGCCAGCATTACCGGAGGAGCAAAGGGATGACCCGCAATACACACGGCGCGACGCCGGCCCCGCACAACCCGTGGCGCGAGATCTGCGCCGCGAGCATCGGCAACGCGCTGGAGTTCTACGATCTGCTGATCTACGGTTACTTCGCGATCGTCATCGGCCAGCTGTTTTTCCCCACGCACGACGCGGCGACTTCGCTGCTGCTGTCGGTCGGCACGTTCGGCATTTCGTTCGTCACGCGTCCGCTCGGTTCGATCGTGCTCGGCAGCTATGCCGACCGCGCGGGCCGCAAGGCATCGCTGACGATGTCGATCGGGCTGATGATGCTCGGCACCGCGATGATCGCGTTCGCGCCGACGTATGCGCAGATCGGCATCGCGTCGCCGTTGCTGATCATCGTCGCGCGGATGCTGCAGGGTTTCTCGACGGGCGGCGAATTCGGCGCGGCAACCGCGTTCATGGTCGAGCAGGCCGACGCGAAGCGCCGCGGTTTCTTCGCGAGCTGGCAGATGTCGACGCAGGGGCTCGCGACGGTGCTCGCGGCCGGCGTATCGGCGCTGCTGAGCCTGCTGCTGACGACCGACCAGCTGCACACGTGGGGCTGGCGCGTCGCGTTTTCGGTCGGGTTGCTGATCGGCCCGGTCGGGCTCTACATTCGCCGCAACATCGACGAACCGGCCGATTTCCGCCGGCTGGGCGAGCAAGGGCGCGCGAAGTCGCCGCTGCGCGACGTGTTCGTGCGCGATCGCGCGAACATGCTGCTCGGCGCGGGTGTGGTCGCGACGGCCACGGCCTTCAACTACGTGCACAAGCTGTACATGCCGACGTACGCGGTCAAGCAGCTGCATATCCCGGCCACGTCGTCGTATCTCGGCGCGGTCGTCACGGGCGCGATGCTGATGGTCGCCGCGCCGGTCGTCGGGCATCTGTCGGACCGTTTCGGCCGCATCCGCGTGATGCTGATCGCGCTGATCCTGGTCGGCGCGACGACGTGGCCGCTGTTCGTCATGCTGAACCGCTATCCGACGGTCGAGACGCTGCTCGCGGTCCAGGCGCTGGTCGGCCTGTTGATCGCGGTGAGCCTCGCGCCGCTGCCGGCGCTGCTCGCCGACATCTTCCCGACGAGCACGCGCGGCACGGGCCTCGCGCTGTCGTACAACTTCTCGGTGACGCTGTTCGGCGGCTTCGCGCCGCTGATCGTGACCTGGCTGATCGACGCGACGCACAACAAGCTGGCGCCGAGTTTCTATGTGATGGCGACGGCCGTGCTCGGGATCACGTCGGTGATTTCGCTCGGCCGCCGGATGCGCGGCGCGGCGGCCGCCGCCGCGCCATCGACACGCGCGACCGGGGCGTGACGCGCCGGCCGCCAACCCGATTCCGGCGCAGCCGGCACACGCCGGCCGTGCCTTTCCCGAACCCTGTTGAGCCTTTCCGACATGACCACGCTTGAAGCCATCCGCGCCGCCTTGCCGGCCTATCCGATCGAAGTGGCCTTCCCCGACATCTCGCGCTGGCGCGCGGGCAATACGGGCATCGACTATCTGCATACGTTCGACAGTGGCCGGCCCGGCAAGCACGTGATGATCCTCGCGCTGACGCACGGCAACGAAGTCAGCGGCGCGATCGCGGTGGACACGTTGCTGGCCGCGGGCCTGCAGCCGGTTGCGGGCCGGCTGTCGCTCGGCTTCGGCAACGTGGGCGCATACGAGCACTTCAGTGCGGAGAACGCCGATGCGACGCGCTACCTCGACGAGGACATGAATCGCGTGTGGACGCCGGCCACACTCGACGGCACGCGCGACAGCCGCGAGCTCGCGCGTGCGCGCGCGATGCGTCCGCTGCTCGATACGGTCGACCTGCTGCTCGACATTCATTCGATGCACGAGGCGTCCGCGCCGCTGATGATGACCGGGCCGCTCGAGAAGGCGATCGCGCTGGCGGCCGCAATCGGCACGCCGGAGCACGTGATCATCGATCGCGGCCATGCGAACGGCACGCGGCTGCGCGACTACGGCGGCTTCGGCGACGCGGCGAGCGCGAAGAATGCGCTGCTGATCGAGACGGGCCAGCACTTCGCCGCGAGCGCGCGTGACGTCGCGCTCGACAGCGCGGCACGCTTCCTGCTGCATGCGGGCGTGGTTGCGCGCGACGACGTCGCGGCCTTCCTCACGCAGGCCGTGCCGGTGCGGCAGAAGTTCGTCGAGATCACGGAGCCGGTCGTCGCGCGTTCGATGGATTTCCGGTTCTCGCAACCGTTCACGGGGCTCGAGGTGATCGGGAAGGCCGGCACCGAAATTGCCCGCGACGGCGACCATGTGATCGTCACGCCGTATGACAACTGCGTGATCGTGCAACCGTCGATGCGGCATCTCGGCGTGAACGTCACGATGATGCGGCTGGGGCGCTTGCTGGATCGGTGACGTCGCCGGTGGCGGACCGCCGGGAGACGGCCCGCGCGGTCGCACCCCTCGGCCGATGCGGGGTGCGCCGTGCCGCATACGATTCACGTGTCGGCGCGGGCGGCGCAGGCCGAACAGGCAGGGCGCCCGTGCATCAATGTGCTACGCGTGTCGCTTAGGGTTCCACGCCTTGTGTACGAATTCGAGACGGTTGCCGTCGAAGTCGGCTACGTTGGCGGCGTAGTAGCCGGGGGCGAAGTAGGTACGATCCGCCGGCTTCCCTTCGTCAATGCCGCCGGCCTTGATCGCGGCGGCGTAGGCGGCGTCGACGAGTTCATTGGTATCGCAGACGATCCCGACGTAAAGCCCGGTCTCGCCGGGATGACGTTTGCGCAGCCAGATGCTCGATCCGACTCCCGCTCCCTTGCCGTACACATCGTCGCCGATGCCGTAAAGATCGGGGACGCCTTCCGGGCCCGAAGCGGAGTCGTAGTTGCCGAAAATTCTCCAGCCGAGCGGCTTCAAGGCTTCAGCGTAGAAGGCCAGTGATTTTTCGATGTCGGTGACTGAGATGTAAACGTGGTCGATCATTGGGCGCCTTCGACGTGGATGGGTACGGTCTGCGCATGGCGATATCCGACGGCCGGGCGTCTGCTCATGGCCGGGCCCCGACGGTCGCCGACGCAGGGATGCCTGATGCTACGGTCGTGCAGGCGCTTTCACAAGCCGCACATGGAATCACGCGCGAGCCTCGCGCAACGAGCCGGGCGTCCGGCTCGGCGTGAACGTCGCGATGATGCGATGGAGGCGACAAACGCCGGACGACGGCTGATTCCCGACGGCAAGCCGGCCGGCTTCATCGGTACCCGGACGGGAATGGCAGATGGATGAACAGGTCGCGGGCATGCATGTGCCATGTCACGCAGTATCGGCACGCCAGCCCGCGGTGGTGCTGGATTCAGACCGTCAATCCAGCACCGGGCTTCACGAATCGATAATCGTCGAGCGCTTCAAGGTCGATTAACGAATCGCAAAGCGGGTCGCCGGCGAGCCATTCGCGCAATTATTTCCATAGATAAACAGATTTCTGTTTTCTGAATATGCCTGGTAAATAATCGAATAAACTTCCTTGGCACTGAACGAGTAGACACCGTCGTTGATCGTCACCAGCAGGTTGCCGGTGGTGTCGGTTTCGATCTTGTCGATCTTGCCGGCTTTGCAAAGCGCCTGTGCGGACGCGCACGTGGAGGCGAGCATCAGTGCTGAAAACAGCACGGTTGCAATCTTCTTCATGACTTTCCTTTGGAATTGAATGAAATGATGCGATCTGACGACGTCGGCCACGTCCGGAAAGACATGTCTGTCCTTCCGGATTGCTGATTCGCAAGCGTCTGGAAATCAACGGGCCTGGCAAGCTGGAACTTTGCGACAAAGCACGAATGAAAGGATTCGTGCTGCGCCTCCGTTACCTCTTTGATTTTTGAATCGCGGTGTTGCGGCGCACAACACAGACTATTTATTTGGGTTTGAAGGCGCCAATCGAATTAATTTATCGTTAATGGAATTCGATAATTTTTGTTTGAATTTGATTTAATTGAATTCTGGATGGTGTTGTTTTTATTTTTTGATTGTTTCGATATTCAAATAATCGGCGGCGAATATTGAGGCGATGATCGATGGTGGTGCCGCGCGGCAGGCGAAGCGCATGGGCGTTCATGGGGGGCGATCGTTCGAGCGCGGGAGGAATCCCTGGCACGAAGCGACTCGTGCCCGAACGGAAAGGCGCTACACTGCGCGGGTTCCCGGGCACACCGGGAGCGCCGGGGCGCCGGACACACGGTTTGCCGACACGCGACGATGGTTTCGCCCGCCCCCCGGCTCATTCGAACAAGTCACGAGAGCAAGAGAGGGCCCATGCTGACACGTCTTCGTATCGGACTCGATCGCGTGCGCGACCTGCGCGAAGCGGGACGAGCGTCTCCCGTCCACCCGCGGCCGCAGGCGAGCGAACTGGTCGACCTCAGCGCGCAGCGCGCGATGTGGCGTGTCGCCGTTCCGGGCCAGGCCGACTGCTACATGGCGGCGACGCCCGCCGAAACGGAGCGCTACGTCGTGCATCTCGACGCGCAGACGTTCTACGGCCTGTGGCTCGGCACGAGCCCGAGATTCCCGCAGCCGAACTCGCAGGACTGCGTGCCGCGGCGCGTCATGCCGCTCGACAGCAAGTACGCGTCGGCCGCCGCCGCGTTCCGGGCCGGCCGCCTCGAACCGGTGGCACTGCCGCCGGTCGGCTACTGGATCGAGGGAGGCGGGTACGAAGTCGCGATGAGCAACGGCATGACGCGCACCTTCTGGCTGCTCGCCAACCGCGTGCGGTCGTTTCCGGTCAGCGTCGACAACGCGACCTGGGCCACGATGCTGAACAACATGGCCGGCGTCGGCGTCGCGCCGATCGCGTACCGCGAACTGTTTTCCCGGCGCGCGTAGGTCGGTCGTCGCGATCCGGCGGCGCCGGATCGCCCCGGTTTGACACGCCGCGTTCGCGGCCTTTAAAGTCGCATCGCGGGCCGGTGGGTCAAGCTCACGCCCGGAACAGGCAGCCGATGTTCCAGGACTACGGGGCTACCCCGTGGATCAGATCGACATCCCGATGCGTCGCAAGGAGCGCCGTTGCGCGTTGCGCAACGTGACTCCTCGCAGTACCCGTCACGTTGGCTCATCGTCCCGCCCATCCTTTTCCATGTCTTCATCCCTGCGCGATACCACCCGCACGATTGCCGAGGCGATGCTGGCCGGCGCGCCCGAACGTGCCGGCGTCCTGTCCCGGATGGCGGCGGTGCTCGGCGGCGCGCCGACGTGGACGCACGAAGTCGCGGATGCCGCGCTCGTGCGCTTCGGCGCGCGCTGGGCCGACGTTGACATCGATGCGCTTGCGGCGCACCTCGCCGATGCGCCGCCGTTCGTGCTCGCGTGGTACGGCAGCGACCGGCCCGCCGCGATCCGCGTCGTGAGGCGGCCGCTCGTCCAGCAGCCGTTGCCGGTGCCGCTGGCCGGTTGCGACGTGCCGCAATGGGCGACGCCCGGCGATCTCGCCGGCTGGCTCGGCGTGCGCGTGCCGGAACTCGACTGGCTGTCCGACCATTGGCGCGTCGACGCGCGCAGCGGCGCCACGCCGTTGCATCACTACACGTACGTGGCGCACGACAAGCGCAGCGGCGGGTGCCGCCTGGTCGAGATCCCGAAGGGCCGGCTGCGCGAAGCGCAGCGCCGCATCCTGCACGGGCTGCTCGACCGCATTGCGCCGCACGATGCGGTACACGGTTTTCGCAAGGGGCACGGGATCGTGTCGTTCGCGGCGCCGCATGCCGATCGCGATGTCGTCGTCCGTTTCGACCTCGCGGATTTCTTCGTATCGATACGCGCCGCGCGCATTCACGCGCTGTTCGTCACGCTCGGGTACCCGGCCGAAGTCGCGCGCACGCTCACCGGGCTGTGCACCAATCGCGTACCGTCCGCGCGGCTGCTCGCGCCGGACCTGCGCGACCGGTTCGACTGGATCGGCCGCCAGCGCTATCGCGAACGGCATCTGCCGCAGGGGGCGCCGACGTCGCCGGCGCTGGCGAACCTGAGCGCCTTCCGGTTCGACATGCGGCTCGCCGCGCTCGCGCGTTCGCTCGATGCAACCTACACGCGTTATGCCGACGATCTCGCATTTTCCGGCGGCGGCGCGCTGGCGCGCGACGTCGAGCGGCTGCAGGTGCGCGTGGCCGCGATCGCGCTCGAGGAGGGCTTTGCGCTGCACCTGCGCAAGACGCGCGTGATGCGGCGCGGCATGCGCCAGCAACTCGCCGGCGTGGTCGTCAATCGTCATCCGAACCTGGCGCGCGATGAGTTCGATCTCCTGAAGGCCATCCTGACCAACTGCATCCGGAGCGGGCCGGCGTCGCAGAATCGCGATGCGCGTCCGGACTTCCGCGCGCATCTCGCCGGGCGCGTCGCGCATGCGGCCGCGCTGAACGCGGCGCGCGGCGCGAAGCTGCGCGCGCTGTTCGACAGGATCGCGTGGGACGCCCGCGAAGTCGGTCTGTAAGCGGCCGAAAAGCGACCGACGAGCGGCCGGGTTCGGATCGACGCCGGCCGACGACTTCTGCATCGCGATGCCGTGCACTGCTATCATTCGCGCCATGCCGCGCCAGTGCCTGGTGCGGCGCTTACTTGCCGCAGTCGTTCGCCCGTGCCTTCGTATGCGGCGGGCTGCGCGTCGCCGGGCCGGTTCAGTCTGTCATCGATTGACGCGCGACGTCGTTTAGTGCGTATCGCGCAAGCCGCGCCGGCTCAGGCAAACGATACATCTATTTGACAGCACCCATCGGCGGAACTTCGTGGTAGGTTCCGCCATCGGAGCTTTTTGCGAAAACATGCCCACAGAGGATGAATACATGACCCAGGCCCTGCAGGAACTCGAAGCACAACTTCGGGACCTGAATATCAAGCTGTCGGATGCGAAGCAGAAGGAGAAGCAGGCCGCGCTCGCGGCATTCAAGGAACAGGTCGAGCTTTTGGGAATTTCGCAGCAGGAAGTGCTGAGCGCGCTCGGTTATATCGTCCAGCGAAAACGCAAGGCACCTGCCAAGTACTACGATCCGACGACCGGCCGCTCATGGTCGGGCCGCGGCCCGCGGCCGAAATGGCTCGAAGGCAAGGATCTCGAGACGCTCGCCGTCGACCGCGAGGCCAAGACCTGGTGGCCCGGAGACGACCAGGGCTGAAGCCGGCCAGGCAGCCGGACCATCCGGCGCCCTCCGGCTCGCGCAAGCGGGCCGGCCGGCAACCCGCTCTCTCCACGTAGTCGTTCGTCCGGTGTCCGGCCTGGCCGCGACGTCGCCGGCTTCACCGCCGACACCGGCCCGCCGTTTTACTCTCCCGTTCATGACCCGCAGGTTGCCGCCATGTCGTCCCGCAGGCGGGCGCCGGCGCGCGCGGACCCTCGCCACGGGCCGACCTGCCGGCCCTTCGTTCGCGGGCACAGGCCTTAGAATGTCGCCGGACAATCGTGGCGGGACACCATGGCAGCAAACATGAAATCTCCGACGCTCGGCGGCCCGTCGGCCCCGCGCGTCGAGCAGGTCGGCGCGTACGCGTGGAAAGCGCTGGCCGGATCGGCGATCGGCTATGCGATGGACGGCTTCGACCTGCTGATCCTCGGCTTCATGCTTCCGGCGATTACGGCGGCATTGCACCTGACAGCCGGGCAGGGCGGCGCGCTCGTCACCTGGACGCTGATCGGCGCCGTCGCGGGCGGCATCCTGTTCGGTGCGCTGAGCGACCGCTACGGGCGTGTGCGCGTGCTGACCTGGACGATCCTGCTGTTCGCGGTATTCACCGGGCTGTGTGCGTTCGCACAGGGCTTCCGGGATCTGCTCGTCTACCGCACCATCGCGGGCATCGGGCTGGGCGGCGAGTTCGGGATCGGCATGGCGCTCGCCGCGGAAGCGTGGCCGGCCAGCAAACGCGCACGCGTGTCGTGCTACGTCGCGCTCGGCTGGCAGGCCGGTGTGCTGCTGGCTGCCCTGCTGACGCCGTTCCTGCTGCTGCACATCGGCTGGCGCGGGATGTTCCTGGTCGGCGTGCTGCCCGCGCTGCTCGCGTGGGCGATGCGCAACAAGCTGCACGAGCCGGAAGCGTTCGTGCAGCGCGCGGCGCAGCCGAAGGCCAACGCGTTCCGCCTGCTCGTCGCGGACGGCCGCACCGCGCGCACGAGCCTCGGCATCGTGATCCTGTGTTCGGTCCAGAACTTCGGCTACTACGGGATCATGATCTGGCTGCCGACCTTCCTGTCGAAACAGATGGGTTTCTCGCTGACGAAGTCGGGGGTGTGGACGGCGGTGACGGTCGTCGGGATGATGATCGGCGTCTGGGTGTTCGGGCAGCTGGCCGACCGCATCGGGCGCAAGCCGACGTTCCTGCTGTACCAGCTCGGCGCGGTGGCGACGGTCATCGCGTATGCGCAGCTGTCGGACCCCACGGCGATGCTGTGGGCCGGCGCGCTGATGGGCATGTTCGTCAACGGGATGGTCGGTGGCTACGGGACGCTGATGTCGGAGGGTTATCCGACCGCCGCACGCGCAACCGCGCAGAACGTGCTGTGGAACATCGGCCGCGCGGTGGGCGGCTTCGGCCCGGTCGCGGTCGGCGCGCTTGCCGCGCACTATTCGTTCCAGACGGCCATCGCGATGCTCGCCGGCCTCTACGTGCTCGACATGGTCGCGACGCTGTTCCTGATTCCCGAGCTCAAAGGCGTCGAGCTCGAATGAGCGCGGCGAGCGCGCGCAATCCAACCACTTCTCCGGAAACCACGATGCAGCAGAAGAACAGGACGATCGGCGTGATGGGCTCGGGCAAGGAGCCGTGGCTCGCGTTTTCGGAGCCGCTCGGCGCATGGCTCGCGCAGGCCGGATTCAACCTGCTGACGGGCGGCGGGCAGGGCGTGATGCTGGCGGTCGCGCGGGCGTTCGCCGGCGTGCCCGGGCGGGCCGGGCGATCGATCGGCATCCTGCCGACGCAGGCCGATCCGCTCGCGGGCTTCGTGCCGCTCGACGGCTATCCGCATCCGTTCGTCGACATCCCGATCCTCACGCCGCTGCCGCGCCGCGAGCCGGATGCCGAGCCGCACACGATCAACCGCAACTACGTGAACGTGCTGAGCAGCGACCTGATCGTCGCGCTGCCGGGCGGGCACGGCACGGCCGAGGAGATTGCGCTCGCGCTGCGCTGGCGCAAACCGCTCGTCTGCTTCGGGCCGGAGGGGGCGTTTCGCGCGCTCGCGGCGGGCGCCACGTGCACGTCGTCGCTCGACGACGTGATCCGGTTCGTGGAAGACGCGTTTGCGGCGGAGCGGGTGTCGCGATAGCGCGTCGAACGGCGTCGAGCGGTTTCGTCTCGACGTCCGCTCGACGCGGCCGGTTCCTGCTGTCGCCGGCCGTGCGGCAGGTCGGGCGACGTCGCGTATGGGTCGAACGTCTGCCGCAATGACGCGAGCACGTGCGCGTCGGCGCCGTATGCAATTCCGTCCGGACGGCCGGAAGCGCGGCACCGGATCGGGTCGCGTCACGTCACGTCACGCGGCCATGCTCAACGCCCCGTCTTCAACTGCGCCCACAGCCGGTTCTGCAGCCGACGAATCTCGGGCGGCATCGGCTTGAGCAGCGTCATCCTGCTCAGCACCTCGTCGGCCGGATACACCGACGGGTCGCGCGCGATCGCGGGCTTCACGTACTGGCGCGCGGCCTTGTTCGCGGTCGGATAGAACACCGCGTTGGTGATGCCGGCGTTGACCTTCGGATCCTGCAGGTAGTTGATCCACTTCAGCGCGGCGTCGCGGTTCGGCGCATCCTTCGGGATCACCATCATGTCGAACCACAGCAGCCCGCCTTCCTTCGGATTCGCGAAGCGGATCTCGTACGGGCGCTTCGCTTCGGCGGCGCGGCGGTGCGCAATGCCGACGTCGCCCGAATAGCCGAACGACACGCACAGGTCGTTGTTCGCGAGATCGTTGATATAGCCCGACGAGTTGAACTGCGTGATGTACGGGCGCACCTTCTTCAGCACCTCGTACGCCGCGCGGTAGTCGGCCGGGTTCGTGCTGTTCGGGTCCTTGCCCATGTACTGCAGCGTGGCCGCGAACACGTCGACGGCCTGGTCGAGGAACGACACGCCGCAGCTCTTGAGCTTCGCCATGTTGGCCGGATCGAACACCAGCGCCCAGCTGTCGACCGGCGCCTTGTCGCCGAGCGCCTTCTTCACGGCCTGCACGTTGTAGCCGATGCCGTCGGTGCCGTAGGCCCATGGCACGCCGTACTGGTTGCCCGGATCGGCGTCGGCGACCATCTTCATCAGCAGCGGATCGAGGTTCGACAGGTTCGGCAGCTTCGACTTGTCGAGCGGCTGGTAGACGCTCGCCTGAATCTGCTTGGCCATGTAGTTCGACGTCGGCACGACGATGTCGTAGCCGGAATTCCCCGACATCAGTTTCGCCTGCAGCGTGTCGTCGCTGTCGTAGTTGTCGTAGCGGACGTGGAGGCCCGTCTGCTTCTGGAAGTTCGGGACCGTGTCCGGTGCGATGTAGTCGGACCAGTTGTAGATGTTCAGTTCACCGGCCGCGTGGGCGGTCGTGCCGGCGGACGCGGCGGCCGACAGGGTGGCGGCGGTTGCAATGCTGCGGGCAAGCGTGCGGATTCGCATGACGAAGTCTTCCATTTTCAGGCGCGTGTCGATCCGCGATGCGCGGGCCGGTGCGCGACGGTTCATCGGATGAAGCGGGCGTGCGCGAGCACCGCTCGCGGTGAGCGAGCGCGGTGCACGACGATCAGGAGTCCGTTCGATTGCGGGCCGGCTTGCACGGAAACGAAGCGCGAGCGGATTCCGTCACCGGTCGGGCGACACGGCGGGCAGGTCGAACGGATGCAGGGAAAGGGGTGAAGCGCTAAGGCAGCAGCGAGGCCACGTCGTCGGTATGGATCGCGACGTACGCACGTGCGGCGACGGCGTTGTGGCGGCGAACGGAGCGGCAGGACAGGATGGTGTAGATCGACAGATGCAGGCGAGGACTTTGCCAGCCGTCACCACGGTCGTCGGTGGACGCGATCGCGGCGCGCAGGTTTCGCGCATCGCCTCGTCTCCACCGCACCAGCGGGCCACGGAATCTCACGTTTACTCTCGACCGGGTTGTTGAAAGTATTGAACACCTGACGATTCGCCAGCGACTGCCGTTTCAGGCCGCGGTCATCGAATTTGCCGCGATGCGTCATCGGTTTCGAGACGCAAACTGAAAGCTTGGCGGACCGCTGGATCGCCGAAACATGACGCTTCCGTGAATCATCAGGGAAATCGCTGTAAGGATGTCTCAGGATTTTCCCTAGTGATTCGCAGGTCGATGCAGGCGTTCGGCGTGATCGCGATAACGGATGAACCGCGCACGCGACGCGGCTCGAGCGGCCATGACGCGCGTCAAGTGATGAGAATATTCGACGGCCTGCAGCGCGAATCGCGCCGGAACGGTCGTCGCAAAGGCAGTCGAGAAACCATGAAGGGCGTCGCAGCGCAGGCGGCCCATCGATCCTCAGCCGCCGGATGGCCCCGGCCGGCTGAAGCGCTGCTCGACCACCTCGGTGCCCCAATGCGTGCCCGCGGATGCGCTCGTCAGCACGAAGCCGAACGACTCGTACAGGTGGCGTGCCGAATCGAGGCCCTTGAACGTCCACAGATAGGTTTCGCGAAACCGCTGCGCGTCGACGAAGCGCATGGCTTCCGTCATGAGCCGGCGCCCGATGCCCGAGCCGCGCAACGCATCGTTCACGATGAACCATCGCAGGTGCGCGACGCCCGTTGCCGGGTCGCCGTCGATCGCGAGCGACGCGAGCGTGCGTCCGTCTTCCTGGCACAGCCAGAGCGCCTTGCCGTCGGCCGGCAGCGCACCGGCGAACTCGGCCAGCTCGGTCGCCACCCGCTTTTCGAAAAAGGCGCCGAATCCCCAGTGTTCCGAGTAGAAGCGCGCGTGAAGGCCCGCGATATCGCCGATGCAGCCCGGCTGGTAGCCTTCGCGGATCGATGGCGCATCGGGTGTCGCGGCGCTTGCCCTGGCGGCGTTGTCCTGCGCGAGCGCATCGGCATACAGCGCGAGCGAGCGCAGCAGCGCCTGCTGATCCGCCGGCACCATGCGGCGCAGCGCATTCGACACCTGATCCGTCGCGAACGCGTCGATTCTTTTCTGGAGCTTCTTGCCGTCGGCGGTCAGGTACAGCTCGGTCGCGCGCGCATCGTCGCTCGACACGCGCCGTTCGACGATGCCGGCCGCCTCGAGCCGCGCGAGTTGCCGGCTCGTGTTCGATTTGTCCAGCCGCAGGATGTTGCCCAGATCGCGGGCGTTGATGCCGGGCGCCATCCCGATCTCGAGGATCGCGTGAACCGCCGAAGGCGCCCAGTCGCTATCGGCCAGCGTCGCGCGCATGAAGCCGAGCTCGCGAACCAGTTTGCGGGAGAAGTCGCGAAGCTCGAGGATGGTTGCTTCGCGAGGCTTGGCGGGAGCGTCGATGAGGTCCATGGTCAGCCCGGAAAGGTTGCGGATCGCAATCAATAATAGTTGCGGGTCGCAACTTGATCAAGGCGGATTTTCATCGGGACGCGTCGTGCCGAGCGGTGCTTGCGGGGCCGGCGTCGGCGCGGATCACGGGGACGGATGGGCGGGCGGTGAGTGGTATTGGCGCGGATGGCGGAGTGCCGCGAACCGGACGCATACTCGATGCATCCGGACGCCCCGTCATGCGAGCACGGGTGTCGGCCGGTCATCGATCCGCGGCGGCGGACAACGGAGTCCACCATGAACAATCTGAAGCCGATGACGATTGCGTTGCTTGCCGGATGCGGGATCGGTGCCGGTACCGTTTACGCGGCCGGCAGCATGGATGCGCCGCCCTGCAGCGCGGCGCATGCGGCGGATCAGGGCGGGATCGCCGCGATGCCGGGCACGTCGGTCCGCAGCTTTTCGACCGCCGGTTGCTCGGGCGCGGTGCTGCAGGGCGAACGGGCCACCGCGACGGTCAACGGTGACCGGATCGAGCTGCGGGACGGCATCGTCTACGTGAACGGCCGTTCCTACGGCGCCGTCACACCGGCACAGACGGTCGAATACGAAGCCGCGCACGACCGGCGTACGTTGAAGGTCGACGGGAAACTCCGCACGCCGGTGCGCTGAGTACGCGCCCGGGCCCGCGGCAACCGCGCCGCGCCTAGTCGACCAGCGTCAGCCGGCCGTCGCTGAGCCGCACCTCGCGCCCGATCCACGCCGCGTCGACGCGCGGCAGCACGGCCGACGGCTTGCGCAGTTCGCGCAGCAGCGTCGCGCCGTGCGACAGCCGGCCGCCCATGCGCGCGATCACCGCACGCGCGGCCTGGTACTGCGCGTGCCGGCCCGGGTCGAGCGTGTCTTCCAGCAGGATGTCGCGGCCGAGCACGCCTTGCGTGTGGCCCGGATAGATCATGAAGCCGGCCGCCTCGTCGGTGCCTTCGCTGCCGTCCTGCCAGAAGCTGCCGTTGCGTTCGCGGCGATCGGGATGGGGCGCGAACCATGCGTCGCGGTCGGCGGCCGGCATCGCGTGATGCAGGCGGAAGAACACGCGCATCAGGTTGTCGCGATACCACTCGCGCACCTGCAGATACCAGCCGCGCATGCCGGGCGCGCCGAGCGCGTGGAGCACGCGGACGGGCAGCGGCCAGTCGGGAAACGCCTGCAACGGCAGATCGGCGGGCGCGGGCCGTGCGGTGCCAGGATCGGTTTCCCACGGCAGGCGATGCGGGCTGTTCCCGAGCTGGCCATATGCGGTCGGCGGACGGCCCCAGAGCGCGCCGCCGCTGCTGGCCAGCGATGACGCGATGCACAGGTTGCCCTGCACGACGAACACGTAGAAGCGCGTGAACCAGTCGGCCAGCTGCCGGCCGTCGGCGCGTTGCTCGACGAGTGTCGCGAGTTCCCGGTCGAAGCGCCGCAGGCCGCGTTCGAGCGTCGGCAGATGCCCGCGTGCGGCGCGCAGCATGCGCCAGAACACCGGCAGCGAACGCAGCAGCCGCAGCGGGCGCCAGCGCAGCGGCGGGGTCGCGCCGCCGATCTCGCCGCTGTAGTTGCCGGCCGATACGCCCCAGTCGGCGAGACGGGCGAGGAACAGGTCGTTGTTGATGTACGACGCGCCGCCGTAGAGCGCGGTGAATGGTTCGTTGTCCTGCAATACGCGTGCATCCCAGCGCGCCATGATGGCCGGGATGCTGCCGGCCGCACGCCGTTGTGCGTACTCGACCAGCCGGCTGGGCTGCGGCGGCAGGATCTCGGCGATGTTCGCGGCGGTCAGGTGCCGGTGCCAGCCGTAGCTGCTGATCGGGCGGTATTGCAGCAGCCACAGCTGCGTGCCGTCCCACGCCCATTCGACATCGCCCGGCACGTAGTGGAACGCGCGCAGCACGCGTTGCAGGAAAGTCCACAGTTGCGTCGCGCCCAGGCCGTGCGTGCCCGGGAACGTGCCGCGCTGCCAGGGCTCGCCGAGCCGCGACAGGATCGCGCGTTGCGGGCTGGCCTGGCCGTCGGCGAGCGATTCGAGGTGACCTTCCACCCATTCGACTTCGACCGCGAGATGCCGCACGAACGCGATGCCCGACAGCACGGGCGTGATGAAGCGCTGCACGACCGTTTCCTCGAGGCCGCCGTCGAGCAGCTCGGCCACGCGCGCGGCGGCCTGCGAGGCCGGTACGCGCAGGAACGTGGTGTGCAGGCCCGCGTTGGCCGCATCGGCCTGGTCTTCGCCATGGCTCGACGAGCGGATCGCCCACTCGGCGTCGGGCTGGCTCGCGAGAAAGCCGGGCAGGCGCGGATCGTCGGCGCGGGTCAGCGACAGCGCGGGCGGCACGGGCAGGCCGGCCATCGTCGCCAGCGCCAGGCGCCCGCCCTTGGTGTGCGCGACGAAGCCGGCGTCGCCCGCTTCGAGCCACTGCGCGAATGCCGCCGGCGCGTCGATCCACGGATAGTGTCCCCAGCCGGCCTGCAGCGTGACGGTGAGGTCGGCGCGCGCGAGGATGGCCGACCATGCGGCGGCCTGGCGCACGCCGAGCACGGCGTCCTGGTCGCCCCACACGAGTTCGATGCGATCGGTGACCCACTCGAGCAGCGGCAGCGCGGTATCGGCGCGCACGAGATCCCAGTGCGGCAGGAACGCGCGGCAGCGCGCGTAGCCGGCGCCCATGCGGCGGTACTGCGCGCGTGTCCAGGTCAGGTTCGAGAACTTGCGGGCGAACAGCGCCGGGTAGTGCGCGAGCAGCCAGTGAATGGTCTTGCGCAGCGGCTTCGGCGCCATCAGTTTCGGCAGGCGCCGTTCCCACAGAAATGCACCGACGGGCGCGAGCAGCACACTGCGGCCGAAGTGGCCGGGGCGCCGTTGCAACGCGTGCAGCACCAGCAGCGCATTCACGCCGACCGCCATGATCGCGTGGCCCGGTTCGGTCGCGTCCAGCAGCGCTTGCGCATACGCGGCGAGATCTTCGCAGGGCGGCGCGGGGTTGTCGCCGAAGCCCGGCAGTTCCAGCGGCACGGGCCGGTAATGGCGGAAGTGGGGCAGCGTGTCGTCCCACCAGTCGGCCGCGCTGCCGTTGCCGGCGAGGAGGTACAGGATCGGTTTGCTCATGGAGGCTTCGTCGGCGGGCGATCGTCGCGGTGGCGCGCGCCCGGATGGGGCGGCGCGGCTCGCGGATGCCGCTGCGCAGTTTCGTGTCGTCTTGTTCGCGTTGCGCCGGTGCGAGTGGAATGGAAGCGTGGCCCCGCTCGGCTTGATGGTTGCGCGCATTCTACTTGAGTCGACCCGGACGATAACCGCCATCTCGAACGCGACGCCATGCAGACGCAGGTCATGCATGACGTGTGCGGGAATGACCGATGCCGTCAATGAATCCCGCTCGTGGCCGGATGGCGCGAAGGCTTGTGCTGCGCGCCTTTCAACCGCGCGTCCATGGCGCGTTACGTGTCCGACTCGGCGCCGGCGCGCGGCGGGTGCCCGGTCCAGCGTCGATACGCATGGCGGAAGCTGCGCGGCTCGCTGTAGCCGAGACGTTCCGCAATGGCCGCGACCGTCAGCTCCGGATCGTCGAGCATCCGCACCGCCTCGTCGCGGCGCACGTCGTCGAGCAGCGACTGGAACGTGAGGCCGTCCTTGTCGAGCCGACGGCGCAGCGTGCGCTCCGTCAGGTGCAGCGCGTTCGCGAGCGACGTCATCGACTTGAAACGCGCGAGGTCGCGGGCCATCAGCTCTTTCGCGCGATCGGCGAAACGCGTGCCGACCGACGCGGCCCACTGCCGTTCGAGCGCCTCGCACTGGCCGTGCAGCGCATTGAAGCTGACTTCGTTCGCGAGCAGCGGCATCTCGGTGCCGTTCACGGACGTGAACACGAGCCGGTTGTCACCGGCATTGAACGCGACCTTGCAGCCGAAGTGGCGCGTGTAGTCGGCCGCGTTGCGCGGCGTGCGGCGCGCGAGCTGTACCTGCGCGGGCCAGACCGGCTTGCCGACGAGGTCGGACACGATCAGGCGCAGGCTCGACAGGCACATGTCGACCTGGAACACCTCGAGATCGGGCTCGCCGTTGTAGCGGCTGATGGTCACGCTCATGCCGTCCGCATGCGCATCGATACGCACGTCGAAATACAGGCCCATGAACAGCGGAAACTGGCTCATGCACCGGAATGCCTGCATGACGGAGCCGCTGATCAGCATCGCGTAGCCGGCGAGGCCGAGTGTCGATACGTGCAGCCGCGCGCCGATCGATAGCCCGATCGACGGCACGCCGCTGCGCTGCAGCAGGTTGTGGAAGCAGCGCTGCTCCTGGCCGCGATTCACGTGCAGGTTCGGCGACGCGACTTCGTCCGCGCCGAGCCCCGTGCCTTCGAGCAGCGCGGCACCGTCGATATGCCGCACGCGGCACTCGTCCAGCGCGACCGCGATCGCGTGGACGGTGGCGGGAATGTCCTCCTGGCGTCCGGCCGGGCGCGCGAGGCCGAGCGACGAACGCAGGCTGCGCTCGGCCCGGCTCTGGTTTCGATGAGATCGAGTGTCCATGGTGCTGACGGGGCGACTGGGTCGCGTAGAACATAGCCGGAATGTCCGCAAAACACCAGTGCGGCACAGCACCATGCATGACGCGCCGGCGCGATACGCGGCGGGGTGTCCGGAAATATCCCCTGATTACGTCCGCATTTCTCATTCGTGGCGGAATTTTTGGCGCACCACACTTTCTTCCAGTCGTGCGCCGCCGGCCGTGCCGGGCGAACGAGTGTTGAAGCCGTGAACGCCACCTACGTGAGGACAGCATGGACAACGACAGCCCCGGTCGATACGCATCGGCCGCCGCGACGCAGGACTTCGCAGCGCACGCGTTTCGCGGCGACGCGGACGAACGCCGCAAGCCGCACCTGCTCGGCCTCGCGACGCTGGTGATCTTCGGCCTCGCGTACATGCTGCCGATGACGGTATTCACGACCTACGGGCTCGTCACGAGCGAGACGAACGGGCACCTGACGGCCGCGTATGCGGTCACGCTGGTCGCGATGCTGTTCACCGCGCGCAGTTATGGCCACATGGCGCGGCTGATGCCGAGCGCCGGGTCCGCCTATACGTTCGCGAGCCGCAATTTCGGCACGTCGGCCGGCTTCATGGTCGGCTGGGCGCTGCTGATGGACTACCTGTTCATTCCGATGATCAGCTACCTCGCGATCGGCATCTACATGAAGCAGATTTTTCCGATGGTGCCGGCCAGCGTGTGGATCGTCGGGAGCATCGCGCTGATCACCGGGCTGAACATCGTCGGCATCCGGCTCGTCAATCGCGTGAACCTGATCCTCATCGCGAGCCAGCTCGTGTTCATCGCGATCTTCGTCATCGCATCGGCGCGGGTCGCGGCAGGCGAGGGGCTGTCGATGGCCGTCGCGTTGCCGTCGTCGGGCGATGCGCACGCGATCTTCGCCGGGTCCGCGATCCTGTGCCTGTCGTTTCTCGGCTTCGACGCGGTCACCACGCTGTCGGAGGAAACGCGCGAGCCGAAGCGCACGGTGCCGCGCGCGATCCTGCTCTGCACGCTGGCGAGCGGCGTGCTGTTCATGCTGATCGCGTATGTCGGGCAGGTGGTGTTTCCCGACTGGCACGCATTCAAGGATCTCGATTCGGCCAGCCTCGAGCTGATGCGGCGCATCGGCGGCGGCACGCTGTCGGCGTTCTTCGTCGCCGTGTACGTGGCCGGCTGTTTCGCGAGCGCGATGGCCGGGCAGGCGAGCGTGACGCGCGTGCTGTTCGCGATGGGCCGCGACCGGGTGCTGCCGGAGCGCGTGTTCGGCCACCTGCATGCGCGGCTGCGCACGCCGGTGCGGGCGACGCTCGCGGTCGGTGTCGTGTCGCTGTCCGCGCTGTTCGTCACGCTCGATCTCGCGTCGACGATGATCAGCTTCGGCGCGCTCGTCGCATTCGCGGTCGTGAACCTGTGCGTGATGCGCAGTTATCTGTGCCGCGCCGAGCATCGCCGCTTCGCGGGCTGGATCACGTTCGGCGTGATGCCGGCGCTCGGCTTCGCGATGAACGTGTGGCTCTGGTCGGGGCTGTCGCGCCAGACGTTCTACGTCGGCATCGGCTGGCTCGTGCTCGGGCTCTGCCAGCTCGCATGGCTGACGCGCGGCTTCACGCGCCCGGCGCCGACACTGTCGATGAACTGAATGACCGGGCGCGCCGCGCCGGACCTGAAACCCTGAAGGAGGAGTGAACCATGAACGCTGTTGACGTCAATCTCGACGCGGACCTGCAGGCGCTCGGCAAGCGCCACCTGCTGATGCATTTCACGCACGCCGATGCGTATCGCGACCACGCGCTGACCGTGTTCGACCGCGGCGAAGGCTGTTGGCTCGTCGACCGCCACGGCAAGCGCTACTTCGATGCGCTGGCCGGGCTGTACTGTGTGCAGGTCGGCTACAGCCACGGCGCGGAAATCGGCGACGCGATCCGCGAGCAGATGGTGCGGCTGCCGTTCGCGACCAACTGGGGTGTCGGCCACGAGCCGGCGATCACGCTCGCGCACAAGCTCGCGACGCTCGCGCCGGACGGGCTGAACCGCGTGTTCTTCACGTCGAGCGGCTCGGAGTCGAACGAAGCGGCGATCAAGCTGGTGCGCCAGTATCACCAGTCGCGCGGCGAGCCGCAGCGGCGCAAGTTCATCGCGCGGCGCGTCGCGTATCACGGCACGTCGTTCGGCGCGCTCGCGCTGAACGGGATGACGAACTTCCGCAAGCATTTCGAGCCGCTGATGTCGGGCGTGCGGCATGTCGGCAACACGAAGCGCTACGGTCGCCCGGCGGGCGAGACGGAAGCGGAGTTCACGCGCCATCTGCTCGACGAGATCGAGTCGCTGATCGTGCAGGAAGGCCCGGATACCGTCGCCGCGATCGTCGTCGAGCCGTTGCAGAACGCGGGCGGCAGCCTGACGCCGCCGGCCGGCTACACGGCCGGGCTGCGCGACATCTGCGACCGGCACGGTGTGCTGCTCGTCGCCGACGAAGTGATCTGCGGGTTCGGCCGGCTCGGCGAATATTTCGGCTCCGCGCGCTACGGGCTGAAGCCGGACGTCATCACGTTCGCGAAAGGCATCGCGTCGGGCTACGTGCCGCTCGGCGGCGTGATCGCGAGCGACGCGGTCGTGGAAACGATCCTCGACGGCCCGCAGCAGATGTTCCTGCACGGCGCGACATACGGCGGCCATCCGGTCGCGTGCACGGCCGCGCTCGCGAACCTCGCGATCATGGAGCGCGAAGGCGTGCTCGAGAACGTCCGACGCAACGAAGCGGTGTTCCGCCAGACCCTCGACGGCCTGCTCGAACTGCCGTGCGTCGGCGACGTGCGCGGCGACGGTTACCACTACTCGCTCGAACTCGTGACCGACAAGGCCGCGCGCCGCTGGGCGGCCGGCATCAGCGCGCAGGCGTTCGTGTCGACGCTGCTCGCGCCCGCGATCTTCGACGCGGGGCTGCTGTGCCGCGCGGGCGTCGATCACGAAGGCACGCCGATCGTGCAGTTCTCGCCGCCGCTCGTGATGTCGCGCGACGAAATCGTGTGGTTCGTCGCGCAGATCCGCGACATCCTCGTCGACACCTTCGCGCGCGCGACGCGCTGAGCGCGACACCGGCATTCGTCACCACAGGAGCATTCGATGCGAACGTCACAACAGTCCTATATCGACGGCCAGTGGCTCGACCCGGCCGATGCGAAGGCGATCGACGTGATCGACCCGAGCACGGCGCGGCCGTATGCGCAGCTCAGGATCGGCGGCGCGGCCGACGTCGACCGCACGGTGGGCGCGGCCCGGCGGGCCTTCGACACGTATTCGCGCTGGCCGGTGGGCGAGCGCGTCGCGCTGCTGCGGCGCGTGCTCGAGATCTACCAGCGCCGCTACGAGGAGGTCGCGCGGACGATCAGTCAGGAGATGGGCGCACCGATCGCATTCGCGCGTGCGATGCAGGCGGCGGTCGGCACCGCGCACCTCGAGCAGACGATTCGCGCGCTGCAGTCGTTCCGCTTCAGCACGCAGACCGATTCGCTGCTGGTATCGCACGAGCCGATCGGCGTGTGCGCGCTGATCACACCATGGAACTGGCCGATCAACCAGATCGTGTGCAAGGTCGCGCCGGCGCTCGCGGCCGGCTGCACGATGGTGCTCAAGCCGAGCGAGATCGCGCCGTTCAGCGCGATCCTGTTCGCGGAGATCCTGCACGAAGCGGGCGTGCCGCCGGGCGTGTTCAACCTCGTGCACGGCTACGGGCACGAAGTGGGCGACGCGCTGTCGCGGCATCCGGACGTCGACATGGTGTCGTTCACCGGTTCGACGCGCGCGGGTGTCGAGGTCGCGAAGGCGGCCGCCGATACCGTGAAGCGCGTGCACCAGGAACTCGGCAGCAAGAGCCCGAACCTGATCCTGCCCGATGCCGACATCGAGGATGCGGTCACGCGCGGTGCGCGCAGTTGCTTCAGCAACAGCGGGCAGTCGTGCAACGCGCCGACGCGGATGTTCGTGCATGTCGACCACCTTGCCGCAGCCGAGGCCGCGGCGCGCAACGAGGCGGCGCGCACCGTCGTCGGCGATCCGCGTTCGACGGAAACGGGCATCGGGCCGGTCGTCAGTCGCATGCAGTTCGACCGCATCCAGCAACTGATCCAGTGCGGGATCGACGAAGGCGCGACGCTCGTCGCCGGTGGCACCGGTCGGCCCGACGGGCTCGGCGACGGTTTCTACGTGAAGCCGACGGTGTTCTCCAACGTCACGCCGGGCATGACGATCGCGCGCGAGGAAATCTTCGGGCCGGTGCTGTCGATCCTGACCTACCGCACCGAGGACGAGGCCGTCGCGCTCGCGAACGATTCGGTCTACGGGCTTGCGGCATACGTGCAGACGAAGGACCTCGAGCGCGCGCGCCGGGTCGCGGCACGGCTGCGGGTCGGCAATGTCCACATCAACTACCCGCCATGGAACCCGGCTGCGCCGTTCGGCGGCTACAAGCGCTCGGGCAACGGACGCGAGTATGCGGAGTTCGGCCTCGTCGAATATCTGGAGACGAAGGGCACGACGGGGTACACGGAAGGCGGCGTGCGCTGACGATCCCGATCGCCCGGGTACACCACGAGACGAATACGTTCCGGCCGGTGCCGACGCCGCTCTCGGCGTTCGGCCGCAACGGTGCGCAACGGTGCGTCATCGGCATTCGCGGCGCGGTAGGGGTATTCAGGCCGCCGCGAAGCAGTTGGCCGTGAATCGACCGCGCCGGCCGACGCTCAGTCCTCTTCGGGATCCGTTGCGGCCGCATCGGGTCCCGCAATGTGAGCGGCAGCCCGCCTGCGGATCTCGGAGTCGAGGATCAGGCGCCCACGCAGCTTGCCTTTCATCCGCTTCACATGCTTGGGGGCCTCGGTCATGTGCTCGACCATCAGCGCACGCACGCGCTCGGCATCGCGCTCGCGAGCGGCCTGCAGGATCGCCTTGTGGATCGACACGTTCGCTTCGCCGAACCGCTTGTGCTCGACGAGCGGCGTGTCGTTCCGGAACTCGATCAACTGCCGGATCATCTCGTTGATCAGCTCGCAGCTGAAGCGCAGGAACGGGTTCGGGTTCGCGGCCGCGAGGATGTCGTGGAACGTCGTGTCCTCCTGCCGCTGGCGCAGCATGTGGCCGCGGTCGTGTACGCCCGACGCGCCGTCGCAGCACGCGATGTTCGCCTCCAGCGCCGCGAAGTCGCGCTCGGTCAGGTGCGGCACGGCGCCCGCCGCCAGCTCGGGTTCGAGCAGTTGGCGCACAGTATAGATGTCGTCGATCGTCACGTCCTTGAAGAACAGGTAGTTCTGCAGCAGCTGCAGCGTGCGGTCGAGCGGCACCTCGACGACCATCCCGCCGCCCGTCGGCCCCGTCGTGACCTTGATGAGCCCCTGCACCTCGAGCGACTTCAGCGCCTCGCGGATCGTGCTCTTGCTCACCGCATAGAGCTGCTGCAGCTCGGCTTCACGCGGGAGGCGGTCGCCCGGCTTCAGGTCCTTCTCGGTGATCAGCCGCTTGATCTCCTCGGCGACGAGGTCGGCCCGCTTCGGCTGCTTGATTTCGACTGCGAGGCCCGCCCTGGCTCGGTCCATGACCATCTTCACGACTCCTTTGTCTGACTGCGCGCCGCGTCATCGTCGACGATCCGTTCCGGCGCGAGTACGGAATTTTGCCTGATTGACACTAATTTTGATCAACTCTAGCATCAGGTTCATTCTATTTATCATGATAAATAGGATCAACCGGCGGCGCGCATCCTGCAGGGCGTGGGCACGGTTTGGCAGTCGGTCGCATCGCGTGTGTCCCCCTTTATCAGGAGCGTCAACTTGAATCGCCGAGAACTGTTGAAACTGGCCGCGCTGTCGGCCGTGCCGGGTGCGCTCGGCAGCATGTCGTCCCGTGTCGCGTTCGCGCAGGGTTCGCCCATCCAGCTGGCGTGCCCGGTGCCGATGTCGGGGCCGTTCGCCGCCAACGGCAAGTACGCCGATCTCGGCATGCAGCTCGTCGTCAAGCAGTACGGCAAGGTGCTCGGTTCGCCGCTTGCCTATACGGCGCTCGACACAGAGGGCAAGCCCGCGACCGCCGTGCGGCGTGTGCAGGAGATCGCGCAGCAGAAGGGCGCGCGTTTTTTTGCGGGTGGTATTTTGTCGTCCGAATCGTTGGCGATGGGCAAGGAAGTGCAGAAGGCGGGCGGCGTGTTCATCACGACGGCCGGCGCGGACGAGCTGACCGGCAAGGACTGCAACGACGCGACGTTCCGCTGGTCGGTGCCGACCTTCGGCGCGATCGAGCAGACGGTGCGCCCGTTGATCCAGATGCTGCCGAAGGCGAAGCGCTGGTACACGATCACGCCGCAATACGTGTTCGGCGACGGCCTGCTGTCGGCCGCGAAAGCGATCTTCAAGGAGAAGGGCATCGAGCATGTGGGCAACAGCTACCACTCGCTCGCCGAGAAGGAGTTCAGCGGCTACCTGACGAACGCGGCGGCCGCGCAGCCGGACGTGCTGCTGATCCTGAACTTCGGCTCGCAATCATCCGACACGTTGCGCCAGGCCGTCAGCTTCGGGATGAAGCGCAACTGCACGATCCTGCTCGCGTGGGCATCGGGCCTGGAACAGTTCGAGGCGCTCGGGCCGGACATCTGCGATGGCGTGTATTTCGGCGCGCAGTACTGGCACGGGATCGATTCGCCGCTGAACCGCGACCTCGTGAAACGCACGAACGCCGCATTCAAAGCCAACCCGAACTACAGCCTTGCGGGTTCGTACATCTGCTCGAAGATCCTGATCGACGCGATGGTGAAGGCCGGCAGCGTCGATCCGAAGAAGGTGATCGCAGCGATGGAGGGCATGAAGTACGACGGCCTCACCGGTCCGGAAGAAATCCGCAAGGGTGACCACCAGGTGATGAAGAACTATTACCTGCTGAAGGGCAAGCCGAAGAACCGGATGAAGAATGCCGACGATTACGCCGACATCGTCAGCTCGGGCCAGTCGTTCCTGCCGGTCGACAAGACCGGCTGCAAGCTGGCTTGACACCTTGCGCGCGTCCGCGTGCGCCGTGCGCCGCGGACGTCCATTTCCTTCCTTTCTGACACGGAAGCCATGAACGTCTATCTGCTGCAGATCGTCAACGGCATCGGCGTGGGCATGTTGTATTTCCTGCTCGCCGTCGGCCTGTCGATCGTGTTCGGCCTGCTGCGCTTCGTGAATTTCGCTCACGGCGCGTTCTACCTGCTCGGCGCGTATCTCTGCTACCAGGCGCTGCAATGGTCGGCGAGTTTCTGGGTCGCGCTCGCGGTCGTGCCGATCGTCGTCGGCGCGTTCGCGTGGATCGTCGAGAAGCTCGTGCTGCGTCACGTGTATGCACAACAGCACGAATTCCACATCCTCGCGACCGTCGGGCTCGCGCTCGTGCTGCAGGAGTGCGCGATCCTCGCATGGGGCCCGCTCGGCGACAACGTGCCGCCGCCCGACGTGCTGAACGGCGTCGTGATCTGGGGCGGCTTCGTCTACCCGAAATACCGGCTGTTCGTGATCGGGTTCACGGCCGTGCTCGCCGCGTTGCTGTGGTGGGTGCTCGAAGGCACGCGGCTCGGCAGTACGGTGCGCGCGGGCAGCGAATCGACGGAGATGGTGTCGCTGCTCGGCATCAACGTGACGCGCGTGTTCAGCCTCGTGTTCGCGCTCGGCGCGGCGACGGCGGCGCTCGCGGGCGTGCTCGCTGCACCGATTCGCGGCGTCGATCCGTTCATGGGCATCGAGGCGCTCGGCGTCGCGTTCGTCGTGGTGGTCGTCGGCGGGATGGGGAATTTTCTCGGGGCGCTGGTCGGCGGGTTGCTGGTCGGTATCGTGCAGAGCCTGATGAGCACGCTGTGGCCGGAAGGCGCACGGCTGATGATCTATGTCGCGATGGCGGCCGTGCTGCTGTTGCGTCCGAACGGGTTGCTGGGGAGGGCCGCATGATCGAATCGTCGAAACCGCTGCCGTCGGGAGCGGCAGTCTCGCAGCGCGTGCCTGCATGGCGCTCTGCGTTGCAACGCCCGGAGGGCTGGCTCGCGGTGGCCGTCGTGTGCGTGCTGCCGGTCGCGCTGAGCTCGGGCTCGCTCGCGACCGAAGTGCTCGTGTTCGCGCTCGCCGCGCTCGGCTGCAACCTGCTGCTGGGCTATACGGGGCTGTTGTCATTCGGACAGGGCATCTTCTTCGGGCTCGGCAGCTACGCGGCGGGGCTGGTGCTGACGCACGGCGTCGCATCGGTGACCGCTGCGCTCGCTGCAGCCACCGTGCTCGGAGCCGTCGCGGCGGCGCTCGTCGGCTGGTTCTCGATCCGGCAGCGTGGCACCTACTTCGTGATGCTGACGCTCGCGTTCGGGCAGCTGTTCTACTTTCTCGCCTACACGACGCCGGACGTCACGGGCGGCGACAACGGGCTGCTCGACATCCCGCGTCCCGCGCTCGCCGCGTTCGGGCATCCGCTCGTTTCACTCGATTCGCCGTGGCGCTACTACGGCTTCGTCGCGGTGCTGTTTGTCGCGGTGTTCTGGCTGCTGTTGCGCGTGTCGCGCTCCGTGTTCGGTCGCACGCTGCTCGCGATCCGCGACAACGAGGCGCGCGCGGCGGCGGCCGGCTACGACGTGAAGCGCTTCAAGCTTGCGGCGTTCGTGCTTTCGGGGGCGGTCACGGGTTTCGCGGGTGCGCTGCACGCGTTGATGACGGGCATCGCGCCGCTGTCGAACATCGACTATCACACGAGCGAGATGATCCTCGTGATGACGGTGATCGGCGGAACCGGCAACCTGTTCGCGTCGGTGCTCGGCGCGGCATTCTACGTGCTGTTCGCGGACTGGCTGTCGACGCTGTGGCCGCGCTGGCTGCTGCTGCTCGGCCTCGTGCTGATCGCGGTCAGCCTGTTCATGCAGCGCGGGTTGTGGGGATTGGGTGAACGCGTCGTGGCGTCGCTGCGGCGCGGCGGACGCACGGCGGAGACGGCCGAGGAGCGGCAATGAGCGAAGCGATTCTCGAAGCGCGCGGCATCGTCAAGCGCTACGGCAAGTTCACGGCGCTGGGCGGCGTCGATCTGCGGATCATGCCGCGCACCGTGCATTCGGTGATCGGGCCGAACGGCGCCGGCAAGACGACACTGTTCCATACGTTGACGGGCACGCTGCCGATCACGTCGGGCTCGATCCTGTTCGACGGTCACGACGTGTCGCGCGAACCCGATCACAAGCGCGTGCGGCGCGGCATCGCGCGCTCGTTCCAGGTGACGAGCCTGTTTCCGAACCTGAGCGTGCGCGAGAACCTGCGCGTTGCCGCGCAGGGCGTCGAATCGCGGCGCGCGCTGAATCCGTGGGCGCCGCCGCGCGGTGCGCTTGCGCACGACGGCATCGTCGACGACGTGCTCGAGCGGCTCGGCCTGCAGCGCTTCGCCGACACGGCGGCCGGCGTGCTGTCGCACGGCCAGCAGCGCCGGCTCGAGGTCGGGATGGCGCTGGCGGCGCGACCGCGCGCGATCTTTCTCGACGAGCCGACGTCGGGCATGGGGATCGACGATCTCGACGACATGAAGGCACTGATCCGCGGCCTGCGCGACGACTACACGGTCGTGCTGATCGAACACAACATGGGCATCGTGATGGACATCTCGGACACGATTACGGTGATGCAGCAGGGCCGCGTGCTGGTCGAAGGCAAGCCGGATGCGATTCGCGGCGACGAGCGCGTGCGCAGCGCGTATCTCGGCAACATGATCACGGGAGGCCGCGCATGATGCTCGACGTGAAGGAGGTTCATGCGTACTACGGCAAGAGTCACGTGCTGCAGGGCATTTCGCTGAACGTGAACGAAGGCGAGACGGTGACGCTGCTCGGCCGCAACGGCGCGGGCAAGTCGACCACGCTCAAGACGATCGCGGGCGTCGTCGCGCCGACCGGCGGCACCGTGACGTTCGCGGGCCGGCCGATCGCCGGGCAGCCCGCGCACCGGATCGCCGCGTGCGGCCTGTGTTTCGTGCCCGAGCATCGCGGGATTTTCCGGCTGCTGTCGGTCGAGGAAAACCTGCGGCTCGGCGCGCGCCGCGATTCGCCGTGGCAGCTTGACGACATCTACCGGATCTTTCCGCGCCTGAAGGAGCGCCGCCGCAACGGCGGTGCGCAGCTGTCGGGCGGCGAGCAGCAGATGCTCGCGATCGGCCGCGCGCTGATGAACCACCCGCGGCTGCTGATGCTCGACGAGCCGGTCGAGGGGTTGGCGCCGGTGATCGTCGAGGAGATCGTCGAGCAGTTGAAGCGGATCAAGGCGGCCGGCGTCGCGATCCTGCTCGTCGAGCAGAACCTCGAAGTGTGCACGCAACTCGCGGACCGCCACTTCGTGATCGAACAGGGCGTGATCGTCTATGAAGGCAGCAACGCGGCGTTCGCGGCCGATCACGAGGTGAAGGACCGTTACCTGGGCGTCGGCGTCGCGTAAGCGTCGCGCTCTTTCATTGCGAGGAAATCCATCGATGCAAGTTCAGGATTCGACACCGGGCGCCGCGGCGTCCGGCTTGCGCGTCGACGGCGCGCGGCTGTGGGACAGCCTGATGCGTCTCGCGCGGATCGGCGCGACCGACAAGGGCGGCGTATGCCGCCTCGCGCTCACCGAACTCGATCGCGAGGCGCGCGACCTGTTTGTCGCGTGGGCGAAGGAAACCGGCTGCACGGTGCGCGTCGATGCGATCGGCAACATCTTCGCGCGGCGGGCCGGCGAACGCGACGACCTGCCGCCCGTGACGACGGGCAGCCATATCGACACGCAGCCGACCGGCGGCAAGTTCGACGGCAACTACGGCGTGCTCGCGGGCCTCGAAGTGCTGCGCACGCTCGACGACGCGGGCGTGCGCACGCCCGCGCCGCTCGAGGTCGCCGTCTGGACCAACGAGGAAGGCTCGCGCTTCGTGCCCGTGATGATGGGCTCCGGCGTGTTCGCGGGCGCGTTCACGCTCGACCATGCGCTCGCGCAAAGCGATCGCGACGGCGTGTCGGTGCGCGACGCACTTGCCGCGATCGGGTATGCGGGCCATGCGGACGGCGGGCACGGCGCGCATCCGGTCGGCGCGTATTTCGAAGCGCATATCGAGCAGGGGCCGGTGCTGGAGGCGCACGACACGACGATCGGCGTGGTCGAGGGCGCACTCGGGCAGCGCTGGTACGACGTGACCGTGCACGGCATGGAGGCGCACGCGGGCCCGACGCCGATGGCGTTGCGACGCGACGCGCTGCTGGTCGCGGCCGATCTGGTGCGCGCGGTGAACGCCATTGCGCTCGCGCATCCGCCGCACGGACGCGGCACGGTCGGCTGGGTCGACGTGCACCCGAATTCGCGCAACGTGATTCCGGGCCGCGTGACGCTGACCGTCGACCTGCGCGCGGCTGACGACGCGACGCTGACGGCGATGGATGCGCAACTGCGCGCGGCGTGCGCCGACCTGGGCGCAGCGGCCGACATGCGGATCGACGTCGAGCAGGTCGTGTATTTTCCGCCGCAGCCGTTCGATGCGACGCTGGTCGAGCAGGTTCGCGCCGGCGCGAACGCGCTCGGGCTGTCGTCGATGAACGTGATCAGCGGCGCGGGCCACGACGCTGTATATCTCGCGCGCGTTGCGCCGACCGCGATGATCTTCGTGCCGTGCAAGGACGGGATCAGCCACAACGAGATCGAGGACGCCGATCCGGTGCATCTGGAAGCCGGCTGCAACGTGCTGCTGCAGGCGATGCTGGGCGCGGCCGGGATCGCGAAGGGCAGTACACGATGAAGATCCTGATCGCCCGGATGAACCACGAGACGAACACGTTCTCGCCGGTGCCGACGCCGCTCGCCGCGTTCGGCCGCAACGGCCCCGACTGGGGCGACGATGCGTATCGCGCGAATCGCGGGATGCGCACCGCGATGGCCGCGTTCCTCGACGCGGCCGAGCGTGAAGGTGCCGGGATCGTCACGCCCGTATCGGCGGCCGCGAACCCGAGCGGGCCGGTTGCGGCCGACGCGTATGCGGCGATCTGCGACGCGATCGTCGCGGCGGCGCCGGGTTGCGATGCCGTGATGCTCGACCTGCACGGCGCGATGGTCGCCGAGCAGAGCGCGGACGGCGAGGGCGACCTGCTCGAACGCGTGCGCGCGGCGCTGCCCGATGCGCCGATCGCGGTCGCGCTCGACCTGCACGCGAACGTCACGCAGAAGATGATCGATCACGCGGACGTGATCGTCAGTTTCAAGACTTATCCGCACGTCGACATGTACGAGACCGGCGAGCATGCGGCGCGGTTGCTATTCGACCGGCTTCACGGTCGCGCGCGGCCCGTGCTCGCGTGGCGGCAGCCGCCGCTGATGACGTCGACGCTGCGCAGCGCGAGCGCGGAAGGCGCGATGAAGCGCGCGGTGGAGGCCGCGCGCGCGGCCGAGGCCGACGGGATGCTCGCGGTATCGGTGCTGCCGGGTTTCTCGCTCGCGGACATTCCCGCGCCGTGCATCAGTGTCGTGGTGGTGGCCGACGGCGACCGCGCCGCGGCCGACGCGGCGGCCGAGCGCATCGCGCGGCAGATCTGGGACGCGCGCGACGAATTCGTCTATCGCAGCGCGTCGCTCGCCGAATCGGTCGCGCAGGCGGCAGCGCTCGCGCGCGACGCGGATCGCCCCGTGCTGATGCTCGATCACGGCGACAACTGCATGTCGGGTGGCCCATGCGACACGATGGACCTGCTCGAAGCCGCGCTCGCGCAGGGCCTCGACGGCATCGTCAGCGGGCCGCTGTGCGACCCGCAGGCCGTTGCGGCGCTGATCGACGCGGGAGTCGGCGCGACCGTGACGGTGTCGGTCGGCAACCGCCTGCCGTCGCACGGCGGCGTGCGGCGCGAGCCGTTTCGCGCGACCGGCATCGTGCGTGCGCTCACCGACGGCGAATACGTGATCACGGGGCCGACTTACACGGGCCAGCGCGCCTATATGGGCCGCACGGCCGTGCTCGATATCGGCGCGGCCACGCTCGTCATCACCGAGCGTACGCAGGAACCGTGGGACCTCGGCGTGTTCGAGAGCGTCGGCGTCGATCCGCGCCGCGCACGCTTCCTGCTGCTGAAATCGCGGATGTATTGCCGGCCGGTGTTCGTGCCGATCGCGGCCGCGCTGGTCGAGTGCGACAGCCGCGGCGTGACGAGCTCGGACTACGGGCTGTTTCACTACGAGCGGCTGGCGCGGCCGGTGTATCCGCTCGATGACGTCGGCGAGTGGCCGTCCGGCGCGCGACGGACGGGTTGACCGAAACGAACCGGGTGCGGGACGCCGGATCCGGCGGCTTTCGGGCATCATGCGGTGGTTTCGACCCGTCGAGCAGCAGGGTCGAGCCAACCATTGCATCCGCAACCGATCCGGAGAACCGACCGCCATGCATTCGAATCCTTTCCGCCCGCGCAGCGCGCGCCTGCTCGCCGCGCTGACGCTCGCCACGACGGCCGTTGCCGCGCACGCCGCCGACTGGATCGTGTCCGGCAACGACGGCAAGTACCAGCGCGTCGAGGGCCGCGACACCTATCTCGCGTCGCCGCCCGCCGACACGCTGACGCTGCTCGACGCCAGCGCGTTCCCGCCGAAGGTCGCGCGGCAGGTCGACGTCGAGAACGGCATCCAGGGGCCGCCGCAGGCCGTCGCGATCACGCCCGACGCGAAGCTCGCGCTTGTCGGCGCGCCGACGCGCTACGACACGGCCGCGAAGCAGCTCGTGTTCGACACGTTCCTGCAGGTCGTGAATCTCGACGCCGCGCCGCCGTCGGTCACGCGCATCGAGCTCGGCACGCATCCGCAGGGGATCGCGATCGACCGCTCGGGCAAGCTCGCGCTCGTCGCGAACGTCGACGGCAGCGTGTCGATCCTTCGCATCGACGGCACGCAGGTGACGCTCGACGGCAGCCTGAAGATCGGCAAGAAGCGGCTGGCCGGGATCAGCTTCACGCACGACGGCAAGCATGCGCTCGTGTCGCTGCGCGACGAGCAGGGCATCGCGGTGCTGAACGTCGACGACGGCAAGGTGACCGACAGCGGGTCGCGCCTGAGCACAGGCGTCGCGCCTTACACGATCGACGTGTCGAGCGACAACCGCTGGGCCGTCGTCAGCAACGTGGGGCTGGCCGGGCTGCCGGGTTATACGGGCACGCTCGCGGGCGATGCCGATTCGGTCGCGCTGATCGACGTGTCGCGCGTGCCGTTCCGCACGGTCCAGTACCTGACGGTGCCGTCGCTGCCGGAAGGTGTCGCGATTTCGCCGGACGGGAAGTGGATCGCCGTGCAGGCGATGGACGGTTCGAACCTGACGGCCGACAATCCGGGCCGCCACAAGATCGGCAAGGTGCTGCTGTTCGAAATCCGTAACGGGCAGGCCGTGAAGGTGAGCGAGGTGCCCGGCGGCGAAGCCGCGCAAGGCGTCGTGTTCACCGCGGACAGCCGGCACGTGATCGTGCAGTTCAACGTCGAGCGGCAACTGGCGTTCTATGCGGTGGAAGGCGGCAAGCTGCGCGATACGGGCAAGCGGATCGCGCTGACGGGCGGGCCGTCGTCGTTGCGGACGTTGCCGCGCTGACGCGCACGGCATCCGTTCGTCCAGTTCTCCACGTTCATGCGGCGCCCGGGTTCGCCGGGCGCCTGTCAATGCACCTCCCGGTGCGCCGCCGTTGCAACGCAACAAATGGCGGAGATGCGTATCCCGATCTGCTTAACGCCCGATTGTTTAGTTAAACAAACTGAAAATTCGGGAAACTTCTCGTGGTGAATAAACAGTTGCTGTTGCACTGTAAGCCACTGGGAAGGATGTAACGTTCCCGGAAACAGGGCGGCGGAAGCGATGGTTGCGGCGGCAATGATCGTCGCGGGGTATTCGCATGTAACGAGCCGGCGTGACGTCGCCTGGAGGCAAGTCGGCGTCACGCCGCGCGGCATCGATGTGCCGCGCAGGGCCGCAAGCCGCGCGGCGTGCCGGATGATCGCGGCGCCGGAACAATCGTTTTGATTAACGGTACTAAACGAAAAAATGAGACATCCACGACTCTTGCTCGTCGCCGCGCTGACTTGCGCGGCGCTTGCCGCGTGCGGCGGCGACGACGTGAACAGCGTTCAGACGGCCAGTAACGGCGCGGGAGACACGCCGTCGGCCGTGCCGCCGTCCCCGGAACCGTCCCGGCCGTCGCAGCCCGATCAGCCGGCGCCGCCCAGGCGCACCAACATGCAGCTGACCCGGTTCGTCAACCCGCTCATCGGCACGCAGGTCAACTCGGACTCGGGTTACGCGGGCAACGTGAGCCCGGGCGCGATGGTGCCGTTCGGGATGGTGAATTTCGGGCCCAACACGCCGCGCTACGACTTCAACGGCTCGGGCGGCTACCTGTCGACGGGCGGGGCGGGCGGCACGATCGACTTCTTCAGCGTGACCCACCTGAGCGGTGTCGGGTGCCCGGGGCAGGGCACGGTCGCGATGCTGCCGTCCGATGCGGCGAAGGCGATCGCGTCGGGAGGCCAGCCGACCGGAATCGGGTACAGCTATGCGGATGAAACGGCCGAACCCGGGTACTACAAGGTCCGCCTCGCGAACGGCATCGTCACGGAGCTGAGCGCGACGGCGCGTTCCGGCATCGCGCGCTTCACGTACACGGACAAGGACAAGGGTTTCTTCTCGATCGACGCGAAGCTGAACGGCAACAGCGATTCGGGCAGCACGAAGGTCACCGCCAGCAACGTCGCGCTGGCGCTCGCGAGCGACGGCAGGTCGATGAGCGGGCAGGCCGTCGCGCCGGCGTTCTGCACGCCGTACGGCACGGTGTGGAACGCGCCCGTGTATTTCTACGCGACCTTCGACAAGCCGCTGCGCAAGCAGGCGGGCACGTCGGCGGTGAATACCGTCAGCAACGGCGCGGCGACGTTGCAATTCGACCTGACCGACGCGGACCGCACCGTCACCGTGAAGGTCGGGGTCTCGTCCGTCAGCATCCAGAATGCGCAGGCCAACCTGAAAGCCGAAGGCGAAAAGCTCGCGTTCGACGACGCGCGCAACAACGCGTCCGGCTTGTGGAACGACCGGCTCAACACGATCCAGATCGACCAGGCCGCCGCGCCCGCATCGCTGAACGCGACGCAGAAGGCGAACCTGACGAAGTTCTACACCGCGCTCTATCGCGTGTTCGGCACGCCGACGCTCTACAGCGACACGAACGGCGAATTCCGCAGCATGCGCCAGCCGAGGAACGCGAGCGGCGGCTATCCGGCGTCGGTCGACCAGACCGGCACCGTTCCGCAGCGCGCGACGGCAAAGGTCGGCGACTACGCATTCCGGCGCACGGACGGATCGCAGGGCGGCGCGGGCAACCACTACACGGGCTTCTCGCTGTGGGATACGTACCGGTCGCAGACGCAGTTGCTGGCGCTGCTCGCGCCAAAGGAAACGAGCGACATGATGCAGTCGCTCGTGGTCGACGGGCTTCAGTGCGGCGCGTTCCCGCACTGGGTCGACGGCAGCGACGATTCGACGCCGATGGCCGGCGACAACGCGCTGAACGTGATCGCCGGCGCGTACAAGTTCGGCGCGACCGATTTCGATCTGGTGTCGGCGGCGCGGCTGACGAAGCAGTCGGTGTTCGATCCGTCGAGCGCATGCAACGACCGCACGAGCGCCGCGGGGCTCGCCAACTTCCTGACGGCCCACTACCTGTCGCAGGGCGACGACGGTCACTCGTCCTCGGCCACCATCGAGCGCGTGCTGAGCGATCGTTCCGCGGCCGCGTTTTTGCAGGCATTGCCCGCCAGCGTGCTGAACGCGCCGTCGGTCGGCGTGACGCCCGACAACATCGGCACGCTGTACACGCGGGCCGGGTGGTGGCGCAACATCTTCGACTACACGAACAAGGTGATCGCCGCGCGCAATGCGCCGCCGGCCGGCTCGGCGCCGGGCACGCTGGGGACGCTCGTGCAGGGTTCGTTCCATGAATCGACCGAGCCGAACTACTTCTGGACCTTCGCGCAGGACTGGAGCGCGCTGATCGACGCGATCGGCGGCAAGCAGGCGGCCGTCGCGCGGCTGAACACGCTGTTTGCGGTCACGACGCCGTTCTCGACCGTGCCGGCCTCCGGCGACCTGAACGGCGGCGAATCGTCCACCGGCCTGTACATCGGCAACGAACCGTCGTTCCAGTCGCCGTGGGGCTACAACTGGGCCGGGCAGCCGAGCGGTGCGCAGTACATCCTGCCGATCATCATGTCGAAGGCGTTCACGACCGCGCGCGACGGGTTGCCGGGCAACGACGACATGGGGGCGACGTCGAGCTGGTACGTGTGGGCGGCACTCGGCATGTTCCCGGTGATTCCGTCGGAAGCGGGGCTCGCGCTGTCCACGCCGCAGTTCAGCGGGATCACCGTCTGGTTCGGCAACGGCAAGACGCTGCGGCTCGAAAGCGACAAGCAGGTGGCGATGGACGGTGCGGGGCACCCGTCGTTTGCGTATATCCAGTCGCTGAAGGTGAACGGCGCGGACTACGCGGGCTCATGGCTGCCGCTGGGCAAGATCGCGAATGGCGGCACGATGAGCTACACGCTGTCGGCGGCGCCGACGCAATGGGCAGCCGCCGACAACCTGACGCCGCCGTCCGGGCCGAACGCGGACTATACGCAGATGACGGCCGGCAGTCCGTCGACGGTGATGCGCATGCACCGGGCCGGCGCGCAGTGAACGTGATCGGCGCGCGTATGGTCTCGCACCGCACGCGTGCCCGCGACGATGGCGGCATCATCCGGGAGACAACCACATGACGTCGAAAGAACGCCGGAAATTCCTGTCGTATGGCGCCGCACTGGTCGGCACGGGCTGGCTCGCCGGCTGCGGTGGCGACATGGATGCGCCCGCCGGCGCGTCCGGCACGCCCGGCACCGACGGCCCCGCGACGGTCGCGCCCGTCG
>NZ_ASSI01000087.1:0-4165 GCF_000466765.1 Burkholderia sp. AU4i
CCCGACGCGCCCGGTACGCCACTCGCTGCGGACGCGGCGGCCGGCGGCTCGCCGTGTTCGGCCGTTTGCGTCGACGTGAGGACCGGCTCCGGCGCGGGTTTCGGCGCGGCGGCCCTGGGAGCCGCCGGTGCGGGCGCGGCCGGATGTTCGACCTGCTTCGGCGCAGGTGGCGCGGGCTGGCGCTCGATCGGCTGCGGTTTCAGCAGCTCGATCTGCACGGGGACTTCGGCGGGCGCGGGCGGGGTGAACGCGTCGCGGTTGCGCATCAGCCAGAACGCGGCGAGCGTGTGCAGCACCAGCACGACGACGAGTGCAATGCTCACGCGCAGCCAGCGGCGGGGCAAGGCGTGACTCGGGCGGATGTCGGCAGGCTGCATGGGCATCGGAACAGGATCGGGGCGCTCGCGTGATGTCGGGCGCGCGGCGCGCGCCACAGGAATCGGACTGTCGAATGCGCCGCACGTTCGCGCGCGTGCCGTGACGGGGGCAGGATGCGTCAGGCGTCGCGCGCGTCGGGACTATAGCCGAGTTCGTAAGACAGTTTCTGCGCACATGCGCGCAGCGCCGTGTCGATCTCGCCGCCCCATGCAATGTCGAACGAGCCTTCCTGGCCGAGCGCGACGATGGCGAGCGCGAGTTCGCCGACCGCATCGAACACGGGCATGCAGAACGCGTGGATCGTCGGCAGCAGCATCCCCTCGACGCGCGCGGCCTCGTGCTTGCGCACGTCGGCGAGCACCGCGTCGACCTCGTCGAGCGTGCGCGGGCCGCCGTGGTGCGGCGAGCGGCGCGTATCGGCGAGTTCGCGCTCGAGCATCGCGGCGGTCTTGCTGCGCGGCAGGTACGCGGCGAACAGCAGGCCCGTCGCGGAGCCGAGCAGCGGCATCACGTCGCCGAGCTTCAGCGACGCCTTCGCCGGGTGGCTCGACTCCATCCAGTGCACGATCGTCGGCCCCTGGTTGCCCCACACCGCGATGCCGACCGTCTGGTCGAGGCGGTCGCGGAATTCGGTCAGCGCGATCCGCGCGAGCTTCACGCCGTCCACGCGCGCGAGCCGCGCAAGCCCCATCTGCAGCGCGAAGCCGCCGAGCTCGTAGCGGCCCGAGACGGGGTCCTGCGACACCACGCCGAGACGCGAGAAGCTGACCAGGTAGCGGTGCGCCTTCGCAGGACTCATGCCCGCGCGCTGCGCGAGGTCGCGCAGCATCATCGCGCGCGGCTCGCTCGTCAGCACGTCGAGCAGGCGGAAGCCGACCTCGATCGACTGGATGCCGGAACGGACTTTCTCGCTGTTTTCGCCGTGCTCGCCGGAAGCGGCGTCGTCGGTGTCGGAGTCGGCGAGATCGTCGTCGGGAAGCGGGTTGGCGGGCATGGGCGGCAGGTGCGCGAAAATGCGGCAGGAATGGGGGTGAAAATACGGGGCGAAAAATCGGGACGAAAAATCGGGACGAAAGCGGCGTGCACGATCGTGGCGCGCCGCCGGGATTCACCATCGTAAAATAGATTCCCTCCATCGTCACTACAACGGCAGAGTCCCCCTTATGAAACTTGCTTCGCTGAAGGACGGCACGCGCGACGGCCAGCTGATCGTCGTGTCGCGCGACCTGCACACCGCGGCGATCGCCGACGCGATCGCGCCGACGTTGCAGCGTGTCCTCGACGACTGGGCGTTCTACGCGCCGCAGCTGCGCGACCTGTACGACGCGCTGAATCACGGCCGCGCGCGCAATTCCTTCGCATTCGATCCGGCCAACTGCATGGCGCCGCTGCCGCGCGCGTTCCAGTGGGCGGACGGCTCCGCGTACGTGAACCACGTCGAGCTCGTGCGCCGTGCGCGCGGCGCCGAGATGCCGCCCGAATTCTGGACCGACCCGCTGATGTACCAGGGCGGCAGCGACGATTTCCTCGGCGCGCGCGACGACGTCGTGTGCCCGTCCGAGGAATGGGGCATCGATTTCGAGGCGGAAGTCGCGGTGATCACCGGCGACGTGCGGATGAGCGCGTCGCCCGACGAAGCGCTGAAGGCCGTCCGGCTCGTCACGCTGGTGAACGACGTGTCGCTGCGCAACCTGATTCCGGCCGAGCTCGCGAAGGGCTTCGGCTTCTTCCAGAGCAAGCCGGCGACCGCGTTCGCGCCGGTCGCCGTCACGCCCGACGAACTCGGCGATGAATGGCGCGAAGGCCGCGTGCACCGGCCGATGATCGTCCACTGGAACGGCAGGAAGGTCGGCCAGCCCGATGCGGGCACCGACATGGTGTTCCACTTCGGCCAGCTGATCGCGCACGCGGCGAAGACGCGCAACCTGCGCGCCGGGTCGATCGTCGGCTCGGGCACGGTGTCGAACAAGGACGCGAAGCGCGGCTACTGCTGCATCGCCGAGAAGCGCTGCCTCGAGACGATCGAGCACGGCGCGCCGCAGACCGAATTCATGCGCTATGGCGACACCGTGCGCATCGAGATGTTCGACGCGGCCGGCAAGTCGATCTTCGGTGCGATCGAGCAGTCGGTCGCCCCGCCCGACGGCGCGGCGTAAGCCGCGCGGTGCTTGCGCGACACCCGGCTTCGGCCTGCGCGCCGGGTTTCGCCTGATGTTTGCCCGCGCGGGCTTGGCTACACTCGATTCAAGAGCCTCGACTCGAAGGAGCGGCACATGGCCGATCTCGCCGCATACGGCGGTTACGAAGCACTGAAGGTGACGCGCCGCGACCATGGCGTGCTCGACATCGTGATGAGCGGCGAGGGCGCGAACCGCAGCGGCCTCGCGACCGCGAACGCGCGCATGCATCGCGAGCTCGCCGACATCTGGCGCGACGTCGACCGCGATCCCGACACGCGCGTCGCGGTGATCCGCGGCGAGGGCAAGGGCTTCTCGGCGGGCGGCGATCTCGCGCTCGTCGAGGACATGGCGAACGACTTCGACGTGCGCTCCCGCGTGTGGCGCGAGGCGCGCGACCTCGTCTACAACGTGATCAACTGCAGCAAGCCGATCGTATCGGCGATGCACGGCCCGGCCGTCGGCGCGGGGCTCGTCGCCGGGCTGCTCGCCGACATCTCGATCGCCGCGAAGGACGCGCGCATCATCGACGGCCACACGCGCCTCGGCGTCGCGGCCGGCGACCACGCGGCGATCGTGTGGCCGCTGCTGTGCGGGATGGCGAAGGCGAAGTACTACCTGCTGCTGTGCGAACCGGTGAGCGGCGAGGAGGCCGAGCGGATCGGGCTGGTGTCGCTCGCGGTCGAGCCGGCCGACCTGCTGCCGAAGGCGTACGAAGTGGCCGAACGGCTCGCGCACGGTTCGCAGTCGGCGATCCGCTGGACCAAGTACGCATTGAACAACTGGCTGCGCACGGCCGGGCCGACCTTCGATACGTCGCTTGCGCTCGAATTCATGGGGTTTGCCGGGCCCGACGTGCAGGAAGGCCTCCGGTCGTTGCGCGAGCGGCGCCCGCCCGAGTTCCCCGGCGACGCCCCGTTCTGACACGCGCCGGCGCTATGATCGGTCCAGGCGCGGCTCGCGCGACCCATGGCGGCCGCCTCGCCCTCACCCAGTCAACCAGGATGCCCGTATGACGACCGATGCCTCCGGCTCCAATCCTTTCGCCGGCTTCGCCGGCTTCAAGCCCGCCGACATGATGGACCGGATGTGGGACATGATGCGGATGTCGCCGTTCGGCGCGATGACGCCGTTTCCGGGCGGCGCGCATGGGCTGCCGCCGTCGCTGTCGAGCATGTCCGACATGATGGCGCCGCTCACGAGCGTCGAGGAACTCGACAAGCGCATCACCGACCTGCGCGCGGTCGAGCAGTGGCTGAAGCTCAATCTCGGGATGCTGCAGTCGGCGATCCAGGCGCTCGAGGTCCAGCGCGCGACGCTCGCGACGCTGCGTGCGTTCGGCGCGTTCGCGCAGAGCTCGATGTCGGCGGCCGAGGAAGCGGCCGTCGCGGCGGCGCAGGCGGCGAAACCCGCGTCGGCTGCGCCGGGCGATGCGCCGCCGGCGGCGGATGCCGATGCTTCCGCCGCGGATGCAGCCGCGGGCGACGCCGCTCAGGCCTTCGATCCCGCCGGCTGGTGGAACCTCCTGCAGTCGCAGTTCAACCAGCTCGCGAGCCTCGCGATGGCGCAGCCGGGCATGCAGCCCGCCGCGCCGGGCGATGCGCCGCCGG
>NZ_ASSI01000088.1:0-64521 GCF_000466765.1 Burkholderia sp. AU4i
GCTGCATGCGGCGGCCGCCACCACGCGCTGCGCGGTGGCGGCGTGCCGCATCATTTCGGCGGGGCGTCGCCGTTGTTCCTGCCGTTGCGCCGGCGCAGCCCGGGGCCGAACGTGAAGCCGAACGCGAGCAGCACGAGCGACACCGCGAGCACGATGTTGTTGCCGCTCGTCACGTAAGGCGTGAAGCCGCTCGTGCCTTCGATCCGTACGTCGAGCGAGCCGATCGTGAACGGCTTCAGCTGGCCGAGCACGCGGCCGCGCGCATCGATCGCGGCCGTCATCCCGGTGTTGGTCGAGCGCAGCATCGGCCGGCCCGTCTCGAGCGAGCGCATCCGTGCGATCTGCAGGTGCTGGTCGAGTGCGATCGTGTCGCCGAACCACGCGAGGTTCGTCACGTTGACGAGCACGCCCGGCGGCTGCGGGTTGTCGCGGATCGTCGCGGCGATTTCCTCGCCGAACAAGTCCTCGTAGCAGATGTCGGCCATCACCGGCTGGTTGTGCACGAGGAACGGCTTCTGCACCGGCGCGCCGCGCGCGAAGTCGCCGAGCGGCATCTTCATCAGGTCGACGAACCACCGGAAACCCCACGGGATGAATTCGCCGAAGGGCACGAGGTGGTGCTTGTCGTAGTGATAGATGTCGCGCGAATTCGGCGTCACGCCGTACAGGCTGTTCGTATAGTCGACGTAGTGGCCGTCCTCGGTCACCGATGCGCCGACCGCGCCGAACAGCACGGCCGAGCCCGTCGTGTCGCTGAACTTGCGGATCGCGACGGCGAACGGCTCGGGCAATTCCTGGATCATCACCGCGATCGCGGTTTCGGGCGTGACGATCAGGTCGGCCGGCTTCTCGACGATCATCTGCGTGTACATCTTGATCGCCGCGTCGATGCCCGCTTCCTCGAACTTGATGTCCTGCTTCACGTTGCCCTGCAGCAGCCGCACGGTGAGCGGCGCGTTCGCGGGCACGGTCCACGTGACCTGCGACAGCCCGAGACCGGCCGCGATCAGCGCGACCGCGATGCCGGCCGGCGCGGCGATGCGCACACGCGCATTGCCGGCACGGGGTTCGGCGAGCGGCGACGGCCGGGCGGCGGCGAGCGCCTGCACGACGAGCGCGGCGAACAAGGCCAGCACCCACGCGATCCCGTACACCCCGGCGACCGGCGCGAAGCCCGCGAACGGGCCGTCGACCTGCGGATAGCCGCTTGCGAGCCAAGGGAAGCCGGTGAAGACGGTGCCGCGCAGCCATTCGCCGAGTGCCCATGCGCTCGCGAATGCGAATGCGCCGTGCCAGGTCGGTGAAAACGGCCGCGGGTCGGGCGTGCGGCGATGCCACGCGTGGCCTGCGCAGAACGACCACAGCCCGGCGGAGAACGCCGGGTACAGCGACAGGTACAGCGAGAACAGCACGAGCGCGCCGCCCGCGAGCGGCGCGGCCATCTCGCCGTAGACGTGCATGCTGATGTAGAGCCACCAGATGCCGCTGATGAAGTTGCCGAAGCCGAACGCGCCGCCGGTGAGCGCGGCGCTGCGCCAGCTCCCGGTGCGCGTGAGCTGCGCGAAAAACCAGACGAATACGACGAGTTGCAGCCAGCCGCCATGCGGCGTCGGCGCGAAGCTGAGCGTATTGGCGGCGCCGGCGAGCAGCGCGGCCGGGTAGTGCCAGCGCGGCAGCGCGCGCCCGGGAGGTGGCGCGAGAAGACCGCCAGCCGGGCGGGACAGGATCGGATCGTCCATGTGAAGCGAAGGTGGGCGAGCGGTTGTGGAACGCGCGGCTGGCGCGCGACGGTCAGTCCTCGTGCGAGGTTTCGGCGCGACGGCTCGCGAGCGGATTGCGACGCACCAGCAGCACGTGGACCTGGCGCGCATCGCCGCGCTGGATCTCGAACACGAGGTTGCCGAGCTGCAGCTTCTCGCCGCGATGCGGGACGCGGCCGAAATGATGCGTGATCAGCCCGCCGATCGTATCGACTTCGTCGTCCGGGAAATCGGTGCCGAACGTCTCGTTGAACTGTTCGATCTCGGTAAGCGCACGCACGCGGTAGCGGCCGTCGGGCCCCGAGATGATGTTGCCGGCTTCCTCGTCGAAATCGTATTCGTCCTCGATGTCGCCGACGATCTGCTCGAGCACGTCCTCGATCGTGATCAGGCCCGCGACGCCGCCGTATTCGTCGACGACGATCGCAAGGTGGTTGCGGTTCACGCGGAAGTCGTGCAGCAGCACGTTCAGGCGCTTCGATTCGGGAATGAACACGGCCGGGCGCAGCATCCCGCGCACGTCGAATTCCTCTTCGGCATAGAAACGCAGCAGATCCTTCGCGAGCAGCACGCCAATGACGTTGTCGCGGTTCTCCTCGTACACGGGGTAGCGCGAGTGCGCCTTTTCGAGGACGAACGGGATGAAATCCTCGGGCTTGTCGGCGATGTTGATCGCGTCCATCTGTGCGCGCGGCACCATGATGTCGCGCGCGCACAGGTCGGACACCTGGAACACGCCTTCGATCATCGACAGCGAATCGGCGTCGATCAGGTTGCGTTCGTGGGCGTCCTGGAGGATTTCCAGCAGCTCGCCGCGGGATTCGGGCTCGGGCGAGATGAAGTCGGTCAGGCGCTCGAGCAGCGAGCGCTTTTCTTGCGGTTTGTCGGTTGGCTTACGACTGGGATACGAATCGTTCATGGTGGTGCGCCCGGGTCATGCCGGAGCGCGCTGTCACGGAGTAGGCAAGGATACACCAAGGGCACGACGCGACCGTGTCACACCGGCCGCACGGCCAGGGTGGGCAGCGCGTACGGGCCCCGCTCTCGGACGGCCGCGCCGGGCGCGACATCGTCCTCGCGTCCATCCTATCCCAGAAAAGGGCGGCGGGGCAGCGGCGAAAAAAACGGGTGCGGACGGGAAGCGGAGCCGTGACGCGGAAAAGCGTTCGGCCGGGGTGGTGAGCGGCGGCATTCTGCCGCACGCGGACTTCGCCCGGCCGCGGTTCAGAACCGCATGCCGGCCGAGCAGCCGCCGGCGGCCGCGCCGTTGGTCGCGGCGCCGCCGCAGCCGAGTATTCCGCAGCCGGACAGCGCGACGCTCGCGGCGACGATCAGCGCGGCAACCCTGCAACGCGACCAGCGAGACGGTTTCATCGGTCTTGCCCTCCCAAGAATGCGCCCACGGCGCGGCAGCGCGTGGCGGCGAGCCGGACGCCGTGCCGCGTCACCGGCATCGCGCGAGCAGCCCTTCGAGCGCGCGATCGGGGATGCCGCTCGCGCGCAGCGCGTCGACCGTGCGGCTGACGTAGTCGAGCGTCGTGCCGTAGCGGCCGGCCGCGCAACTGAACACTTCCTTGACGACGGGGTCGGGCAGCTTGCCCGTATAGGTCGGCGCTTCGCGGCGCATCACGAACGCGAGTGCGTTCACGCGCTCGCCGTTCTCGAGCGAGCACGGCAGCCATGCGGGCCGGTACGAACCCATCGGCATCTCGCGTTTCCACAACGTTTCGAGGTGCGGTTGCGCGGTCGGGCCGGCGAGCCGGAACGCGATGCCCGAGCACGAGCCGCCGCGATCGAGCGCGAGCACGAGGCCCGGGCGTTCGGGCGTGCCGCGGTTCACGCGCGACCACAGATAGAGCCCGCGATGATAGCCGTGCACCTTGCCGCGTATGGCTGCGACGGTCGGCAATCCCGGATTCCAGATCAGCGAGCCATAGCCGAACAGCCACAGATCCTGCCGGCCGTCCCAGTCGCGCATCGTGTGCGCGAGCGACGCCGCGAGTTCGTCTTCCGTCAGCAGGCGCCCGTCGCCGATCGACGGCGGGTAGGCGGGCGAGAGCGTCGCGGCGTTGCGCATCGTGCGGACGGCTTACTGGTACGGGTTCGGGAAGCCCAGCTTCGCGAGGATGTCGACTTCGAGCGCTTCCATTTCGGCTGCGTCCTCGTCGCTCGTCTCGTGGTCGTAGCCCTGCGCGTGCAGCGCGCCGTGCACCAGCAGGTGCGCGTAATGGGCGGTGAGCGGCTTGTCCTGGTCGCGCGCTTCCTTCTCGACGACCGGGCAGCACAGCACGAGGTCGCCGATCACGGTGCCGTCGGGCGCCGCGTCGTACGCGAAGGTCAACACGTTGGTCGGATAGTCCTTGTGGCGGTAGCCGGCGTTCAGCGTGCGGCCTTCTTCTTCGCCGACGAAGCGCACGGTGAGCTGCGCACTGGAGAACAGCGCCGGTTCGAGCCATTCGGCGATCAGCTTGCGCTTGGGCAGCGTTTTGCGCACGTCGCTCGTGATCTCGTCGCCGTACTGCACGGACAGGTCGAGCTCCGGCTCGCGCAGTGCGTCTTCGGTGTCGTCCTCGCGCGGTGCGGGCTCGGCACCCACGTGCAGCGTCACGCTGTCGTAGTGCTCGGGCTGCAGCGCGATCTTCGCGCGCATGGCCGGATCGTTGTGCTGCGCGACGATCGCGACGGCGGCTTCCCCGGAACTGCCCGACAGGTCGAACATCAGGCTGCGGCCGTCAGGGAAGTCGATGCGCAGCCCTTGTGCGTTGACGGTCCGGGCCTTGCCTTTCGCATCGAACAGCGAAAGGCGGGGGGAGGCGGGCGCGGCGGACTGGGCGCGCCCGGACTTGCGGGAACGGGAGGATTTCATGACGCGTGCGGCGATTGGGACGCGTTGAGGATACACCAAACGGCCGATCGCACCCGAATTCGCGCAGGCGAAAAAAAGCCCGGCGCGCCGTCTGGCGGGCCGGGCCGGGCTGTCAGGCCGGGCGGCGTGCAGGTGCCGCCGGCCGGTCAGCCGTCCTGGTGCTGCGCGTGGAATTCGTCGTACGCCTCGACGATGCGCGCGACGAGCGGATGGCGCACGACGTCCGCGCTCGTGAAGCGCGTGAGCGCGATGCCGCGCACGCCGCCGAGCACCTGCTGCGCCTCGACGAGGCCGCTCTTGTGGCCGCGCGGCAGGTCGACCTGGCTCGTGTCGCCGGTCACGACCGCCTTCGAGCCGAAGCCGATTCGCGTGAGGAACATCTTCATCTGCTCGGGCGTCGTGTTCTGCGCCTCGTCGAGGATGATGAACGCGTGGTTCAGCGTGCGGCCGCGCATGTACGCGAGCGGCGCGATCTCGATCATCTGGCGCTCGAACATCTTCGCCGTCTTGTCGAAACCGAGCAGGTCGTACAGCGCGTCGTACAGCGGGCGCAGGTACGGGTCGACCTTCTGCGCGAGATCGCCCGGCAGGAAGCCGAGCCGCTCGCCGGCCTCGACGGCCGGGCGCGTCAGCACGATCCGCTTGACCTGGTCGCGCTCGAGCGCGTCGACCGCGCAGGCGACCGCGAGGTAGGTCTTGCCGGTGCCGGCCGGCCCGATGCCGAACGTCACGTCGTGCGACAGGATCTGCTTCAGGTATTCGCGCTGCGCCGGCGTGCGGCCGCGCAGGTCGGCACGCCGCGTGTAGAGCTTCGGCGCGGGTTCCTCGTCCGGCTCGCTGGCGTCGAGCTGGACGACGGGGTCGTCGAACGGATGGTCGGGGTCGCCGCGGAAGCGCACGTCGAGCGTGTCCTGGCGGCCGTTGCCGCCCGTGTGGCGCACCTCGACCAGCGCGAGCTGGATGTCGTCGACCGACAGCGCATCGCGCGCGCGGTTGTAGAAGTTCTCGAGCGCGGCGAGCGCGAGCTTGGCGCCGCGCCCGCGGATCGCGATCCGGTGGCCGCGTCGCGACAGCGTGACGTCGAGCGCCTGTTCGATCTGCCGCAGGTTCTCGTCGAGCGGGCCGCAGAGGTTGGCGAGGCGCGCATTGTCGTCGCGCGGCGCGACGAATTCCAGTGCTTGGGTCGGCTTCAAAGTGGCGTCGGGCTCCAGTGGAACGTCAGTGCGTGGCCGCGCTCGCGTCGTCGCTCACGAGCACGAGCTCGCCGCGCAGCGAATGCGGGTACGCGTGGTTGATCTTCACGTCGATCATCTGGCCGATCAGGCGCGGGTGCGACGCGAGCGGCGCCGGGAAATTCACGACCCGGTTGTTCTCGGTGCGGCCCGCGAGTTCGTTCGGGTCCTTGCGCGACGGGCCCTCGACGAGGATCCGCTCGACCTTCCCGACCATCGACTGGCTGATGCGCGCGACGTTTTCCTCGATGGTCGCCTGCAGATGTTGCAGGCGTTTGAGCTTGACCTCGCGCGGCGTGTCGTCGTGCAGGTTCGCGGCCGGCGTGCCAGGGCGCGGGCTGTAGATGAACGAGAAGCTGGTGTCGTAGCTCATCTCGTGCACGAGCGCCATCATCTTGTCGAAATCGTCCTCGGTCTCGCCGGGGAAGCCGACGATCATGTCGGTCGACAGCGACAGGTCCGGGCGGATCGCGCGCAGCTTGCGGATCACCGACTTGTATTCGAGCACCGTGTAGCCGCGCTTCATCGCCATCAGGATGCGGTCGGAGCCGTGCTGCACGGGCAGGTGCAGGTGGCTCACGAGCTTCGGCACCTTCGCGTAGGCGTCGATCAGCCGCTGCGTGAACTCCTTCGGGTGCGACGTCGTGTAGCGGATCCGCTCGATGCCCGGGATGTCGGCGACGTATTCGATCAGCGTCGCGAAATCGGCGATCTCGGTCGAGCCGGCTGCCAGCGCGCCCCGATAGGCATTCACGTTCTGGCCGAGCAGCGTGACTTCGCGCACGCCCTGGTCGGCGAGGCCGGCCACTTCGGTCAGCACGTCGTCGAGCGGGCGCGACACTTCATCGCCGCGCGTGTACGGCACCACGCAGTAGCTGCAGTACTTCGAGCAGCCTTCCATGATCGACACGAACGCGCTCGGCCCCTCGACGCGCGCGGGCGGCAGGTGGTCGAACTTCTCGATCTCGGGGAAGGTGATGTCGACCTGCGCGCGGCCGCTCTCGCGGCGCGCGTCGATCATCTGCGGCAGGCGGTGCAGGGTTTGCGGGCCGAACACGAGGTCGACGTACGGCGCGCGCGACACGATCGATGCGCCTTCCTGGCTCGCGACGCAGCCGCCGACGCCGATCAGCAGGCCGGGCTTCGCTTCCTTCAGCTCGCGCACGCGGCCGAGATCGGAGAACACCTTTTCCTGCGCCTTTTCACGCACCGAGCACGTGTTGAACAGGATGATGTCCGCGTCTTCCGGCGTGTCGGTCTTTTCGAGGCCTTCGGCCGCATTCAGCACGTCCACCATCTTGTCCGAGTCGTACTCGTTCATCTGGCAGCCGAAGGTCTTTACGTAAACTTTCTTGGTCATGGGGATTCGCCGTTCGCAGTGGTTGACCTGGGGGCGTCGTCAAGAGTGAATCGGGACGGCCGCGCGCGCCGCACGCGGATCGCGTGCAGCCAGCATGTGAAAGGCCGTCGGGAAAGCTTTCCATTATAGCTTTTCACGCTGCCCGGGACGGGCGGCGGGTTGCGGCCGCGCGACGCCGGCCGGCGCGTTCCGACCCTCGAGCCGCGATGCGCCGGCCGTCAGCGGCACGCGTTCAGCAGGTCGTCGTGTGCAGCTTCCTCGCGTGCGAAGCGTTCGGCGAGAAAGTCGAGCAGCACGCGCACGCGCGGCGCCATGTAGCGCTTGCCGGGATAGATCGCGTGCAGCGGCGCGCTCTGGTGCCGCCAGTCGGGCAGCAGGACCTTGAGCCGCCCGGCGCGGATGTCGTCGGCGACATCCCAGATCGAGTTCAGCACGATGCCGCGGCCGCGCAGCGCCCATTCGCGGGCGAGGCCGCCGTCGTTGGTCTCGAACGCGTTGGCGAGCGGCACCGTGCAGGTCTGCGTGTCGTCGCCGCGCGTGAAGCGCCACGTGTTCATCGGCCCGGACGCGATCGTGATCACGTTGCATGGAAAGCGGGCCAGATCGTGCGGATCGCGCGGCACGCCGTGGCGTTCGACGAACGACGGCGCCGCGCACGGCACGCGCCGGTCCGCGGCGAGCCGGCGGGCGATCAGCGCGCCGTCGGGCGGCGCGGCGAAACGGATCGCGAGGTCGATCTCGTCCTGCCACAGGTTCACCGTCGAGTCGGACGCCGTCAGCGAGAACGTCACGTCCGGGTAAAGCGCGGTGAATTCGTCGAGCCAGTCGAGCAGCCGGCGGCGGCCGAAATCGGACGTCGCCGACAGCCGAACCCGGCCGGCGACCACGTTGCGGCCGGCCTGGAGCAGCGCGTTTGCGTCGTCGAGCGCCTGCAACGCCTGCCGGCAGCCGTTCAGGTACAGGCGCCCCTCGTCGGTGAGCCGCAACTGCCGGGTCGAACGGTCGAGCAGCCGGGTGGCGACCGCCGCCTCGAGCTTCGCGAGGCGCGCGCTCGCGGCGGCCGGCGTGAGGTTCAGCTTGCGCCCGGCGGCGGACAGGCTGCCCAGTTCGGCCGCCTCGACGAACAGCCGGATATCGCCCAGTCGGTCCATGCAATTTTCCAGAAATATTTGAAAATGGTTCAAACGCCACGCCAATTATCAAATAGCGATGTCTTCGGGACAATGCGCACATCCTGCCTTTTGTGCGGTGCGGCACCGACCGGGCGCCGCGTCCGCCGCCTTCCGGAGAACGTCATGCCCATTCCGTTACTGGCGCTTGCGATCAGCGCCTTCGCCATCGGTACCACCGAGTTCATCATCATGGGCCTGCTGCCCGAAGTGGCGCACGACCTGGCCGTGTCGCTGCCGTCGGCCGGCCTGCTGGTCACCGGCTACGCGCTCGGTGTCGCGGCCGGCGCGCCGCTGCTCGCGGTGCTGACGAGCCGCATGCCGCGCAAGGCCGCGCTGCAGCTGCTGATGGCGATCTTCATCGTCGGCAACGTGCTGTGCGCGACCGCGTCCGGCTACGCGATGCTGATGGTTGCGCGCGTCGTCACGTCGTTCGCGCACGGGTCGTTCTTCGGGATCGGCGCGGTGGTCGCCGCGTCGCTCGTGCCGGCCGACAAGCGCGCGAGCGCGATCGCGCTGATGTTCACGGGGCTCACGCTGTCGAATGTGCTCGGCGTGCCGTTCGGGACGTTCGTCGGGCAACTGCTCGGCTGGCGCGCGTCGTTCTGGATCGTCGCCGGGCTCGGCGTGCTGGCGCTCGGCGGCGTCGCCGCGCTCGTGCCGAACCGTCACGACAGCGGGCCGGGCGGCCTCGGCCACGAAGTGCGCGTGCTGAAGGAGCCGCAGGTGTGGCTCGCGCTGTTGATGACCGTGCTCGGCTTCGGCGGCGTGTTCGTCGTGTTCACGTACATCGCGCCGATCCTCGAGACCGTGTCCGGTTTCTCGCCGCGCTCGGTCGCGCTGATCCTCGTGCTGTTCGGCGCGGGGCTGACGATCGGCAACACGCTCGGCGGCAAGTTCGCCGACCGCGCGCTGATGCCGTCGCTGATCGCGATCCTCGTCGCGCTGATGGCCGTGATGGCCGTCTTCGCGAAGACGAGCCACCTGCCGGTCGCGGCCGCCGTCACCGTGTTCGTGTGGGGGATCGCCGCGTTCGCGACGGTGCCGCCGCTGCAGGCGCGCGTGGTCGAGAAGGCCGCGAGCGCGCCGCATCTCGCGTCGACGCTCAACATCGGCGCGTTCAACGTCGGCAATGCGGGCGGCGCGTGGCTCGGCGGCCTTGCGCTGGAACACGGCCTCGCGCTCGATGCGCTGCCGTGGGTCGCCGTCGCGGTGACGTTCGCGGCGCTCGTCGTCACGTGGTTCGCGATGCGGCTCGACACGCGCGGGTCGGCACGCGGTGCGGCGCCGGCGGCGCAATGAGCGAGCCCGGCGGCGCGACGCGATAGCGGCGGGAAACGGGGCGCGAGAAACGCATTCCTCCGCGATGCTGATAACGGTGTGAAGATAACTTCGTTTGCCGGTGCAAGGCCGGGTGATAGCGTTTCGATACGCGCCGTTGCTGGCGCAACCCGATTCCCCATCCCGGCTTACCCCATACGCAGGGCCGCACAGCGGCCCGGAGGCAATGCTATGTCTTCATCCCTGGCGCTCGTGCGCGACGTGTCTTCCTTCGAGTCCGGCGACGCCGCCGATGCGCGGGCGTCCGCGTCGCTCGACGTTCTCGAGCAGGTCGTCGGCGTGAACCTCGCGCGCTTGCGTGCCGAGCGGCAGTTGTCGCTCGATGCGCTCGCGCGGCTGTCCGGCGTGTCGCGCGCGATGCTCGCGCAGATCGAGTCGGCGCGCAGCGTGCCGTCGATCAAGGTGCTCTGCAAGATCGCCGCGGCGCTGAAGGTTTCGGTCGCCGCCTTCCTGCGCCGCCATGCGGTGAACGGCTTCGAGCACCTGGCGGCCGAGCGCGCGTCGCGCGTCGTCAGCTCGAACGGCCGCTTCTCGGCACGCGCGCTTTATCCGGAAGGCGAGCCGGCCGCGGCGGAATTCCACGAGCTGCGGATCGCGCCGCTGCACACGGAGCCCGGCGCACGCCGCGCGCCCGGCACGACGGTCAACCTCGTCGTCAGCGAGGGCACGCTCGAAGTCAGCGTGCACGACCGCCGCCAGTTGCTCGCGACCGGCGATGCGATCGTGTTCGATGCCGACCAGCCGTACAGCCTGCGCAACCCGGGCGACAGCGAGGCGCGCGCGTTTCGCGTGACGGTGAGCCCCGAGGTGCCGCCGCGCTGGCTCGTGCCCGATGCGGCACACGCCGCGCATGCGGCCGGCTGATCGCACAGGCCGCCCGGTGCGGGCCGCGTTCCCGTCGTTCGGGCGGGATCGCGGGTCGTCCGTCGGCCGTTCGGACGATGCCGTTAGACGGGGTCGTCGGTAAGGTTTTAGCTGGAGTTCACTGCGCCGCGCGCGCAGCTGTTGTATGCTTGGCCCGCCGTTGACGGGGTTGTCCCGTCCGGCAATCAGTGCGTCTTCAGGGCGGGGCGAAATTCCCCACCGGCGGTAGGCTGGCGTAAGCCGGCGAGCCCGCGAGCGCCCGCGCATCCGCGCGGGGTCAGCAGATCTGGTCGAATGCCAGAGCCGACGGTCACAGTCCGGATGAGAGAAGATGTGCAGATAGTCATGTCCGCCAGGGCCGCTTCGCCGCATGCGCGAAGCGGGTTGTCGTTCTGTCTGTTTGCAATGCCCTGAAACGTTTTTCGCCCAAACCGTATTTGCGAGGAGCGTTTCACATGTCCTTGATGTCCGTTTCGTCGGCACCTGCCGACGCCTTTGCCGATCTCCCGTTGCTGGATTCCGAACCGGTGCCGCCGCGCATCGCCGCCGCGCTCGATGCGATGCGCGCAGGCCGTGCGGTCGTGCTGCAGGACGACCACGACCGCGAGAACGAAGCCGACCTGATCGTTGCCGCCGAGCGCATCACGCCCGAGACGATGGCGCTGCTGATCCGTGAGTGCAGCGGCATCGTGTGCCTGTGCCTGACCGACGACACGGTGCGCGCGCTCGAGCTGCCGCCGATGGTGCAGACCAACGAGAGCCGCAACGGCACCGCGTTCACCGTCTCGATCGAGGCACGCGAAGGCGTGCATACGGGCGTATCGGCGGCCGATCGCGTGACGACGATCCGCGCGGCGATCGCCGAAGGGGCGAAGCCGCACGACATCGTGCGCCCCGGCCACGTGTTTCCGTTGCGTGCGCAGCCGGGCGGCGTGCTGGCACGCCGCGGTCACACCGAAGGCACGGTCGACCTGTCGATCCTCGCGGGCCTGAAGCCGGCCGGCGTGCTGTGCGAGCTGATGAATCCCGACGGCACGATGACGCGCGGCGACGATGTCGAGCGTTTCGCGCAACGGCACGGGCTGCCGATGCTGACGATCGCGGAACTCGTCGAGTTCCGCGAGTCGCTGGCCGCCGCGCGCGAGCGCTGCTGCGAACCGGCCTGAGTGAAAGGGAAGGGGAAAGCGGGCGCGTTCATGCGCCCGTGGCACGGCGTGCGTGAAGCGGCGCACGCCGGAACGACCGTCAGGACTGTACGTCCGCGAATTCGCCGCGCATGCCGGCTTCGACGAACGCCGGCAGCTCGTCCATCCTGCGCATGATCCGCGTGATGCCCATCGCGCGCAGCGCGTCCGCGTAGTTGTCGGGGATGTGGCTCGCGCCGACGAACGCGATCGTCTTCATGCCCGCCGCCCGCGCGGCATTCAGCCCGGACACGCTGTCTTCCACGACGATGCAGCGCGCCGGCGCGACGCCGAGTGTTTGCGCCGCATGCAGGTAGACGTCGGGGTAGGGCTTCGGCCGCGCCACCTGCTCGGAGCTGAACACGCGATCGCCGAAGATCTCGGTGAGCGATGCGCGCTTCAGCGAATTGCGCACGCGCGCGAGCCGGCTGTTCGACACGACGGCCGCCGGCAGGCTCACCTGCAGCAGCGCGTCGCGCACGCCGGTGATCGGCGCGAGCGATTGCGCCAGCGCGCTCTCGATGTTGTGCTCGATCGTTTCGATGAAGTTGGCGGGCATCTCGATCCCGAAGCGGGATTCGATCCCGGCCAGGAAGCGCGACGTCTGCTGGCCGAACGCCGACTTCGCGGCGGCTTCGAAATCGATGTTCGGGAACGTGGAGGACAGCGTATCGAGCAGCACGCGGTCGGCGATGACTTCGCTGTCGACGAGCACGCCGTCGCAGTCGCAGATGAGGTGATCGAGCATGGTGGTGAAGAAGCGGAATGTCGGCGACGCAGATCAATTCGCCATCATACGTGCTTTCACGCGCATGCCGCGAGACGCTTCGGCAGGTTTTCCCGATGCCGCGCGTGTGGCCTGGCGATTCCGGTCGCGCGGCGCGTCGCCGCGCGCGGGTTCGGCCGTGCGGTGGGGTTCGTCGAGGGAATGCGCGTGGCGAGCATGCCGGTCGAACGCGGGATCGACGTGAGCCCGGCGGCCGTGGCGGATGCGGGCGTGAAGCTGAAGTCGCTCGTGTCGGCCGGAGGCGAGCGCTAGCGCGAACGTGGCGGGGGAGGCGCGAAGAAAGGCGCATGAAGCGCGCGTCGGTGGCGGCCGCGCGCTTCGGTCAGGCCGAGATCAGGCCGAGATCAGGCCATCGCGTGCAGGTGCAGGTACAGGCCGGCCGCCGCGGCGCCGCCCAGCAGCGGGCCGACGACGGGCACCCATGCATAGCGCCAGTCGCTGTCGCGCTTGCCGGGGATCGGCAGCAGCGCGTGCATGATGCGCGGCGACAGGTCGCGCGCGGGGCTCATCGCGTAGCCGGTCGGGCCGCCGAGCGAAATGCCGATGCCGAGCACGAGCAGGCCGACGGGCAGCGCGTCAAGCGCGCCGAGGCCGACCTGCGGCGACGCGAGGTACAGCACGCCGAGGATCAGCACGAAGGTGCAGATCGCTTCGGTCAGCACGTTGTGCGTGACGCTGCGGATCGCGGGCGCCGTGCAGAACACCGCGAGCTTCAGGTCCGCATCGGCTTCCTTCGCGAAGTGCTGGCGATACGCGAGCCACACGAGCAGGGCGCCCGCCATCCCGCCGAGCATCTGCGCGAGGATGTAGCCGCCGACTTTCGACCACGCGAACTTGCCCGCGAGCGCGAGACTGATGGTGACGATCGGGTTCAGGTGCGCGCCGCTGAACGACGCGGTCACGTAGACGGCGACGAATACGGCCATCGCCCAGCCCATCACGATCACGATCAGGTCCGCGCCTTTGCCCTTGGTCTTTGCAAGCAGCACGTTTGCGACCGCGCCGTTGCCGAGCAGCACGAGGATCGCTGTGCCGATGAACTCTGCAATATAAGGTGACATGGTTGTCTCTCGTATGTCATCGCGGACTCGCGCGCGAGCGCGGTCCGCCGGTGTTGTTGTATTTCGTATGGAAGGCTGACGATTACTGGGTATCGTCGGCCCACGCCTTCGCGGCGCGTACCGCGCGCTGCCAGCCGGCCATGCAGCTTTCGACTTGCTCCTTCGGCATCGACGGCGAGAAGCGGCGATCGAGCTGCCACTGGCTGCGCACTTCGTCGAGGTTCTTCCAGTAGCCGATCGCGAGGCCCGCGAGGTAGGCCGCGCCGAGCGCGGTCGTCTCGGTGATCTGCGGACGCACCGCGTCGACGCCGAGCAGGTCGGCCTGGAACTGCATCAGCAGGTCGTTCGCGCTCGCGCCGCCGTCGACGCGCAGCTCGCCGATGCTGATGCCCGAATCGGCTTCCATCGCGGCCAGCACGTCGAGCGACTGGTACGCGATCGAATCGAGCGCCGCCCGCGCGAGGTGCGCGGAGGTCGTGCCGCGCGTGACGCCGAATACCGAGCCGCGCGCCCGTGCGTTCCAGTGCGGCGCGCCGAGGCCGGCGAACGCGGGCACCAGGTAGACGCCGTCGGTGTGCGGCACGCTCGCGGCGAGCGCCTCGATTTCGGCGGCCGACTTGATGATGCCGACGCCGTCGCGCAGCCACTGCACCACCGCGCCCGCGATGAAGATGCTGCCTTCCAGCGCGTACTGCACGTTGTCGCCGATCTGCCAGGCGATCGTCGTGACGAGGTTGTTCTTCGATTCGATCGGCTTGTCGCCGGTGTTCATCATCAGGAAGCAGCCGGTGCCGTAGGTGTTCTTCACCATGCCGGACTGCGTGCACATCTGGCCGAACAGCGCCGCCTGCTGGTCGCCCGCGATGCCCGCGAGCGGGATCTTCGACGCGAACACGGTGGTCTTCGTGTGACCGTAGATTTCCGACGATGCCTTCACGTCCGGCAGCATGCTGCGCGGGATGTCGAGCATCTCGAGCAGTTCGTTGTCCCATTCGCGCGTGTGGATGTTGAACAGCATCGTGCGCGACGCGTTCGTGACGTCGGTCACGTGCAGTTCGTGCTTCGTGAAGTTCCACACGAGCCAGCTGTCGACGGTACCGAACGCGAGCTTGCCCTGCCTGGCCTTCTCGCGTGCGCCCGGCACGTTGTCGAGGATCCAGCGGATCTTGGTCCCGGAGAAGTACGAGTCGATCGGCAGGCCGGTCTTCGCGCGCACCTTCGCCTCGAGGCCCTGTGCTTTCAGCGAATCGCAGAAGTCGGCCGTGCGGCGATCCTGCCAGACGATCGCGTTGTAGACGGGCTGGCCGGTCTCGCGATCCCAGACGATCGTGGTTTCGCGCTGGTTGGTGATGCCGATCGCGGCGATCGACGTGCCGTTCAGGCCCGTGCGCGTGACGGCTTCGGCGGCGACGCCGGCTTGCGTCGACCAGATTTCCTGCGGGTCGTGCTCGACCCAGCCGGGTTGCGGGTAGATCTGCTCGAATTCCTTCTGGGCGATCGATACGATATTGCCCTGGCGATCGAACAGCATCGCGCGGGAACTCGTGGTGCCCTGGTCAAGCGCGAGGATGTACTGATCCTGCATGTCTCTCATCTCCATCCGTGGATTTGGCTTAGTTGTGATGCGCGCCGCATGGGGGGCGGCGCGTCGGTGAGTCAACGTCGGTACGGCAACTGCTACTGCATTCGGGTCAGGCCTGCGGCGCGTGCGCGGCGGCGAACCACGCGTCGATCGCGGCCGTCACCGCGTCGAGCGTGCCCGGCGCGACGTGCAGGCCGAGCTTCGAGCGGCGCCACAGCACGTCCTGCGCGCAGGTCGCCCATTCGGCGTCGCGCAGGTAGCGCAGTTCGGCGTCGTGGATGCCCGGGGCGATTTCGGTGCCGAGATCGGCGAGCGACTTCGCGCCGTCGATCACGCGCTCCGCGCGCGTGCCGTACGCACGTGCATAGCGGCGGGCGAGCGCGGCGGGCAGCCACGGGTGGCGTTTCGCGAACGCGGCGGCGAACACGTCGAAGTTCGCGTTCGCGATGTCGCCGCCCGGCAGCGCGACGCCGGCCGTCCAGGTCTTCGCGTCGCGGCCGAGCGCGCGGCTCAGCATGTCGCCGGCTTCTTCCGCGAGCTTGCGGAACGTCGTGATCTTGCCGCCGAACACCGACAGCAGCGGGGCGCCCGCGCCGTCGTCGAGTTCGAGGCGATAGTCGCGCGTGACGGCCGACGCGTTCGCCGCGTTCTCGTCTTCCAGCAGCGGGCGCACGCCCGAATAGGTCCAGTGCACGTCGGCCGGCGAGATCTTGCGCTTGAAGTAGCGGTTGATCGAATCGCACAGGTACTGCGTCTCGTCGCGATCGATCGCGACCTTCGCGGGATCGTTCGTGTATTCGACGTCGGTCGTGCCGATCAGCGTGAAGTCGTGCTCGTACGGAATCGCGAAGATGATCCGCTTGTCCGGGTTCTGGAAGATGTACGCGTGATCGTGATCGAACAGGCGGCGCGTGATGATGTGGCTGCCCTTCACGAGCCGCACGCTGTGATGCGCGCCGCGGCCGAGCGCGCCGTGCAGCACGTCGCCGACCCACGGGCCGGCCGCGTTCGCGATCGCGCGCGCATGCACGACGCGGATCGAACCGTCGGCGTGCTGCAGCCGCGCTTCCCATTCGTCGCCGCGACGTTCGGCGGATACCAGCTTCGTGCGCGTCAGGATCTCGGCGCCGCGCTCCTTCGCGTCCAGCGCGTTCAGCACGACGAGGCGCGCGTCGTCGACCCAGCCGTCCGAATAGACGAAACCGCGCTTGATCGAATCGATCAGCGGCGTGCCGGCCGCGTGGCGGCGCATGTCGATGCCGCGCGAGCCGGGCAGCAGTTCGCGTTTCGCGAGGTGATCGTAGAGGAACAGGCCGATTCGGATCAGCCAGGCCGGACGCAGGTTCGGCATGTGCGGCATCACGAAACGCAGCGGCCCCATGATGTGCGGCGCCGCGCGCAGCAGCGTCTCGCGCTCCTGCAGCGCCTTGCGCACGAGCCCGAACTCGTTGTACTCGAGGTAGCGCAGGCCGCCGTGAATCAGCTTCGTGCTGCACGACGACGTGTGCGACGCGAGATCGTCCTGCTCGCAGAGCAGGACCGACAGGCCGCGGCCGGCCGCATCGCGCGCGATGCCTGCGCCGTTGATGCCGCCGCCGACGACGAGCAGATCGTAGCGATTCGGTTGGGTCACCTGCTGTCCTTATCGTCTGAGGGAAATGGTTGAACAGAAAATGTTCGAATTCGAAATTTAACGAACGAAATCGAAAAAGTAAAGTTCGATAAAGCGGGGCCAGTAGCGCGCTGCGCGATCCCGGACGATACTGGCGGAATCGACCGTTTCGCGAGGTGAATCATGCGTATTGGGATGTGGGCCGGCGTGTGCGCCGTCCTTCTGGCGGGGTGCAGTGCCGGTATGCCGCCGCTCGTCGGCAACTGGCGCACGCCGTCGTTCGTCGATCTGCAGACGTCGTGCGGCGGCGCGGCGCGCGACTGGGGCGCGGACGCGCAGCCGGTCTATTCGACGCTGTACGACGCATACGTGGCTAAACGGTATCGCGGGCTGACCGAAGCGAACTATTGTGCGTTCGTAAACGAACTTTCGACGCGCTATGCGGCGCCCGACGCGGCGGCGCGTGCCGGCTGGATCGCGTATTTCAACGGCGCGCGGGCGCAAGCCATCAGCTGGCGGGCGGCGGTCGATCCGACGCTGCGCGGCGGCTGAAGCAGGTGGGGGGCGACGAGGCGGGGAAGCGAGGAAGCAGAAGCGGCCGCGCGGCCCGGAATCCGGGCCGCGCGGTCAGGTCGGCAACGGTGTGGTTTTACGAATAGCGGTATTTGATGGATCGCAGCGCGGCGTCGCCGGTCTCGGTCACGCAGTACTTGCGCCCCGATCCGAGCCCTTCCAGGCGGACGAGCTGCTGCTCCAGCAGTGCGTCGATTTCGTCCCGATCCATCGAGGTTTGATCGGGAGCGTCCTTCACAAGCAATAGCGTGGCGAATTCATGCGGACTCAGCATCGTTCTCTCCATGGCGACCAGTCAGCCCGCGCGGCCGGCGCAACGGCCGGCGCGCGATACCCAGCGGGGTATGGTTTGGGGGGAAAAGCTGCATTCGCCGGCCATGCCATTCGTCTGCGCCCTGGCACAGGCGCAACGGTCGGACGGGCCGGGGAACTGGAGTCTAGTCGAGCATGCGGGCAACCACAAATCGTGCCCCGTTAATTTTCCGTTTGACAGCCGGGCCCCGCGCAAGCGGTTTGCTCGCAGCGCCAACTTCTTGATTTCACTTGAAGTTTCGGGTGCGGTGCAGCATCGCGGCCGTCACTCCGCGACGTACACCTGCGTGCCGGCGGTCGCCACCGCGTCGGCCATCTCCGGCGGCAGCGGCTTGTCGGTGAAGAGTGCGTGCACCTGGCTCAGGTGGCCCTGGCGCACCAGTGCCGGGCGGCCGACCTTCGAATGGTCGGCGACGAGGTAGACCGTGCGCGCATGCTGCATGATCGCCTCGGCCACACGCACCTCGCGCGTGTCGAAGTCGCGCAGCGTGCCGTCGGCCTCGATCGCCGACGTGCCGATGATCGCGTAGTCGACCTTGAACTGGCGGATGAAGTCGATCGCGAGTTCGCCGACGATGCCCTTGTCCCACGGCCGCACGATGCCGCCCGTGATCAGCACCTCGCAGTCGGGGTAGCCGCTCATCATCGATGCGACGTTCAGGTTGTTCGTGATCACGTGCAGCCCGTGGTGGCGGTTCAGCGCGCGTGCGACTTCCTCGGTGGTCGTGCCGAGGTTGATGAACAGCGACGCCTGGTCGGGAATGTGCGACGCCGCGAGCGCCGCGATGCGCCGCTTCTCGTCATGGAACATCCGTTGGCGCGCCGTGTACGACACGTTCTCGGAGCTGGTCGGCAGGCTCGCGCCGCCGTGATAGCGGCGCAGCAGGTTCAGGTCGGCGAGCCAGTTCACGTCGCGGCGGATCGTCTGCGGCGTCACCGCGAAGTGCGCGGCGAGATCGTCGACGGTCACGAAGCCGTCGCGCTGCACCCATTCGAGCAGTTCCTGCTGGCGCGCGTTGAGGGTGAGGCGGGGATCTCGGGTCATGGCTCGGTGGTCGTGTCGTGAGACGGAGCGGGTATTGTAAGGGCGGCAACGCCGTTAGGCCGGTATGGCCGCCAGGGTCGCCGGCAATTCATGCGGAAATTGCATTGATTCATGTGACAAATGAATTTGTGCGATCGCGCTGATCGCGCTGCAATGGTGGATTGCCCGCGCGCGCGGGTGCGCGCCCGGCGCTTCATTCAGCTTTCGACGAGGTGGAACCGATGACTGGCTTCAACTGGCACAACCCGTATCCGACGACCCGCATTCCGGTGTTCGCGCGCAACGTCGTGTCGACGTCGCACCCGCTCGCCGCGCAGGCCGGGCTCCGGATGCTGTGGAAGGGCGGCAACGCGGTCGACGCGGCGCTGGCCGCCGCGGCTGCGATCACGGTCGTCGAGCCCGTGTCGTGCGGGCTCGGCGGCGATGCGTTCGCGCTCGTGTGGGACGGCGAGCGGCTGTCCGGGCTGAACGCGTCGGGTGTCGCGCCGGCCGCGTGGAACGTCGACTATTTCCGCCGGCGCCACGGCGAGGCGGCGAACGGCATCGCGAACAAGCCGACGCGCGGCTGGGATACCGTCACCGTACCGGGTGTGATCGCGGGCTGGGAAGCGCTGCATGCGAAGTTGGGTTCGCTGCCGTTCGCGGACCTGCTCGAGCCGGCGATCGAGATCGCGGAGCGCGGTTATGCGGTGCCGCCGATCGTCGCGCACAAGTGGGCGGCCGCCGTGCCCGAGCTGCAGGGGCTGCCGGGCTTCGCGGAGACCTTCATGCCGCGCGGTCGCGCGCCGCTCGTCGGCGAGCGCGTGTGCCTGCCCGGTCATGCGCAGACGCTGCGCACGCTCGCGAAGGAGGGGGCCCGCGCGTTCTACGAGGGCGCGCTCGCCGAGCGCATCGCCGCGTTCTCGCGCGAAGGCGGTGGCGCGCTGACCGCGGCCGACCTGCGAGCGTACCGGCCGGAATGGGTCGAGCCGATCGGCAAGCGCTTCGGCCGTCACACGATCCACGAGATTCCGCCGAACGGGCAGGGCATCGCCGCGCTGATCGCGCTCGGGATCGCCGAGCGCGCGGGCGTGACGGAATGGCCGGTCGATTCGGTCGACTCGCAGCATCTGCAGATCGAGGCGATGAAGCTCGCGTTCGCGGATGTCTATCGCTACGTCGCCGATCCGCGCGCGATGGAGGTCACGCCTGAGCAGATGCTCGACGACGCGTATCTCGCCGAACGCGCGAAGCTGATCGATCCCGCGCGCGCGACGCACTTCGGCGCCGGCCGGCCGCGTTCGGGCGGCACGATCTACCTGTCGGCGGCCGACGAGCGCGGGATGATGGTGAGCTTCATCCAGTCGAACTACATGGGCTTCGGTTCGGGGCTCGTCGTGCCCGGTACCGGCATCGCGCTGCAGAATCGCGGGCACGGCTTCTCGATGGACCCGGCGTCGCCGAACGTCGTCGCGGGCGGCAAGCGGCCGTTCCACACGATCATCCCGGCGTTCGTCACCGAGGAGGCCGACGGCCGCACGCAAGCCGTGATGAGCTTCGGCGTGATGGGCGGCGACATGCAGCCGCAGGGGCACCTGCAGACCGTCGTGCGGATGCTCGGCTACGGGCAGCAACCGCAGGCCGCCTGCGATGCGCCGCGCTGGAAGGTCAACCGCGACTTCACGCTCGACGTCGAGGCCACGATGAATCGCGCGACCGTCGATGCGCTGGCCGCGCGGGGCCATACGATCAAGTCGATCGACGATCCTTACATGGATTTCGGTTCCGGGCAGTTCATCTGGCGTCTCGACCGCGACGATCGCGAGCGCGGCTACGTGGCCGCGAGCGACAGCCGGCGCGACGGCCTGGCGGCAGGTTTCTGACGGATTGCCGCCGGCTTTCACCGGCATTTCCAGCGCTTCACGGGCGGCCGGACGGCCGCCCGTTTCGTTTGCCGCGGCCCGTATCGTCGAGCGGGCGCAAGCGGTTTGAAGGACTCGTCTAACGAACGGCAACAGACGTCGTGGAACTGCGCTTGTCAGGTATGGTCAGTGCTCTGGAGCACGAACGTCAAAGTCCGGCTAAGATGCCAGCATGGTTCGGCCGGACCAATCCACTATAAACGCAAGTAAAACGCCGCCTGCGGGTCGGTCGGCGCCTGTGCCGAAGGCATGGGCCGGCGCCCGTGCGACGACTGGGAGCGCACCACCATGGACACCAAAACGACGCATGTGATGCCGTGGCGCATCGAGGACATCGACCTGAACCGGATCGATCGTCAGCGTGCCGCCGCGAACGAGGACCTGTTGCTGCTGCTGTGCGCGTCGTCGTTCATCGAAAGCGGCTCGGATCTCTACACGAGCAATCTGAGCCAGTTCTTCAATGACGATCCGGAAGTCTCCGCATGGCTCAACAATGCATGGGAGCACGAAGAATTGCAGCACGGGCGCGCGCTGAAGGCGTACATCGCGCACGTGTGGCCCGAGTTCGACTGGGATACCGCGTTCTCGAATTTCTTCGCCGAGTATTCGTTGACCTGCAAGGTCGAGGCATTCGAGAAGACCCGCGCGCTCGAGATGGTCGCGCGCTGCGTCGTCGAGACGGGCACGGCCACGCTCTATCGCGCGATCAACGAATGCTCGGACGAGCCCGTGCTGAAGGAAATCACCGACAACATCCGCACGGACGAAGTGCGTCACTACAAGCACTTCTTCAAGTTCTTCAAGAAGTACAACCAGCTCGAAGGCAACGGCCGGCTCGCGGTGCTCGGCGCGCTCGCGCGTCGCGTGATGGAAATCAAGAACGAGGATTCCGAGATCGCGCTGCGCCACGTGTTCGCGGTCCGCTATCCGGATCGTGTGGGCGACAGCCAGTACAACCGTGAGCGCGCCGCGCGCATCAGCAAGCTGGTGCGGCGCAACCTGTCGGCCGACATGTGCGTGAAGATGCTGCTCAAGCCGCTCGACCTGCCCGCGAAGATCCAGCCGGGCGTCCACTATCCGCTCACGAAGATCACGCGGCACGTGTTCCTGCGCTGATCGCCGCGGCGCGGCCCGTCGCGCGTATGCTGCGGCTCGTTCATCCGCTTTCCACCGGGGCCACGCCACCATGACCGATACCCATCGCCACGCGCTCGAACAATGGACGTTCGATGCGTGGCCGCCGACCGTCGTCTCGCTGTTCGACGGCACGGCGCTCGAGCGTCATGCCGACTTCGCCGCATCGCTGATCGTCGCGACCGACGACGGCCAGTTGCGCACGACGCTGCTCGGCGTCGGCGAGATCTATGCCCACGATGCGCGCACGCTGCTGCTTGCGCTCTGGCCGCAATCGCGTGCGGCGCGCGCGGTCGAGCAACGGCGTACGGCCGCGCTGACGCTCGTCGCGGACGGCGCGTTCTTTCAGGCGCAATTGACGATGGAGCCGCTCGAAGGGGACTTCGGCGGACTGGCCGGATTCGCTGCGACGATCGCGCACGGCGATGCGCAGCGGGTCGGTTATGCGTGTCTCGCGACGGGCGTCACGTTCACGCTGGAAGGGGAGCGCGCCGCGGTGCTCGAACGCTGGCAACGCCAGGTCGAGCACCTGCGGCGCGCGGCCGCGCGGCTTCAGTGACCGCGCTGGCCGCTGCGCGACGAACGGTTGCGGTTCGGGTGCGCGGCGTTGCCGTTCGCGGGGCGTGCGGCATTGCCGCCGCCCGCCGGGCGTCCGCCGCTGCCGCCGGCACCGCCTTGCGTGCGCGGCTTCGCGGCCTTCTGCTGCGATGCTTTCGGCTGTGCGTTGCCGTCGCGTTTCGCGGCCGGCTGGCCTGAGCCGCCCGCACGCGGCTGGCGATTGCCGCCACCGCCGCCACCGCCGCGCGGCTGCTGTTGCCCGCGGCGCTGCTGGATCGGCTCCGGCTTCGCGTTCGGATCGGGTTCGAAGCCCGCGATCACTTCCTGCGGAATCTCGCGCTTGATCAGCCGCTCGATGTCGCGCAGCAGCTGCTTCTCGTCGACGCACACGAGCGACACGGCTTCGCCGGTCGCGCCCGCGCGGCCCGTGCGGCCGATCCGGTGCACGTAGTCTTCCGGCACGTTCGGCAGGTCGAAGTTGACGACGTGCGGCAACTGGTCGATGTCGATCCCGCGCGCGGCGATATCGGTCGCGACGAGCACCTGCAGCGTGCTGTTCTTGAACTCCGCCAGCGCGCGCGTGCGGGCCGACTGGCTCTTGTTGCCGTGGATCGCCATCGCGCTGATGCCGTCCTTCGTCAGCTGCTCGGCAAGCCGGTTCGCGCCGTGCTTCGTGCGCGTGAACACGAGCACCTGGAACCAGTTGTGTTCGCGGATCAGGTGCGTGAGCAGTTCGCGCTTGCGGTCGCGGTCGACCGGGTGGATCTTCTGCGCGACGCTCTCGGCGGTCGTGTTGCGGCGGGCGACCTCGATCAGCGCGGGCGAGTCGAGCAGGCTGTCGGCGAGCGCCTTGATCTCGTCGGAGAACGTGGCCGAGAACAGCAGGTTCTGGCGCTGCGGCGGCAGCTTCGCGAGCACGCGCTTGATGTCGTGGATGAAGCCCATGTCGAGCATCCGGTCGGCTTCGTCGAGCACGAGGATGTCGAGGTCCGACAGGTCGATCGTCTTCTGCTGCATGTGATCGAGCAGGCGGCCCGGCGTCGCGACGACGATGTCGACACCGCGCTTGAGCGCGTCGATCTGCGGATTGATGCTGACGCCGCCGAACATCACGGTCGAGCGCAGCTTCAGGTACTTGCTGTAGGCACGGACGCTTTCCTCGACCTGGGCGGCGAGTTCGCGCGTCGGCGTGAGGATCAGCGCGCGCACCGCGCGCTTCGCGCCGCGATGCTCGGCGTAGAACGTGTGCAGGCGTTGCAGGATCGGCAGCGTGAAGCCTGCCGTCTTGCCGGTGCCCGTCTGCGCACCGGCGAGCAGGTCGCCGCCGCCGAGGACGGCAGGGATCGCCTGCTGCTGGATGGGAGTCGGCGACGTATAGCCGAGCTCGTTGACCGCCTTGACGAGCGGTTCGGCCAGGCCGAGAGATTCGAAAGACATAGATACCACTCTTCAGTTTTATGATCGGCGATGTCTCGCGCGGCCCGCGCGGGAGGTGACATCGCAAATTGCAAAATGCAAAAGGGCGCGGCCGCGGTTTCCCGCAGCCGCGCCCCGTGTGTGTCAGCCGCTTCTTAGTCGAGCGGCGCGGAACGCAGGTCGCTCACCTGTTGCGGCGAGATCGGCGTACCGTTGTTACCCCACGACATCCGGATATACGTGACGACCGCCGCAACCTCCTGGTTCGACAGCGACTGTGCGAACGGCGGCATCCCGTACGGACGCGGATTCTTGAACGTGCTCGGCGGATAGCCACCGTTGAGCACCATGCGGATCGGGTTGACCGCCGATTCCATCACGATCGAGTGGTTGCCCGCGAGCGGCGGATACGCCGGCGGCTTGCCCGCGCCGGTTTCGGCGTGGCAAGTCGCGCAGTTGTCCGCGTAGATCTTCTTGCCCTGGTCGAACAGCGCGTTGCCGAACTGCTTCGACGGCTCGTACTGCATGTTCTTCGGCGCTTCAGCCTTCTGCGGGATCGACTTCAGGTACGTCGACATCGCGCGCGTATCTTCGTCGCTCATGTACTGCAGGCTGTTGTGCACGACGTCGGCCATCGGGCCGAACACCGCGCCCTTGTTCGACACGCCGGCTTGCAGCAGGTCGGACAGCTCCTGCACGTGCCAGTCGCCGAGGCCGAGTTCCTTGTCGTTCGTCAGCGACGGCGCATACCAGTTCTGCAGCGGGATCAGGCCGCCCGCGAAGGCTGCCGAGCTCACCGGGCCGCCCATCATGTTGATCGACGTGTGGCACATCGAGCAGTGGCCGAGGCCCTCGACGAGGTACGCACCGCGGTTCCATTCGACCGACTTGGTCGGATCCGGCTTGTACTCGCCTTCCTTGAAGAACAGCGTGCGCCAGCCGATCAGCAGGTTGCGGTTGTTGAACGGGAACTTCAGTTCGTGCGGACGGCTCGGCACCGACACCGGCGCGACCGAGCGCAGGTACGCGTAGATCGCGTCGGAATCCGCGCGCGTGACCTTCGTGTAGCTCGCGAACGGGAAGCCCGGGTAGAGCAGGCTGCCGTCCTTCGAACGGCCGGTGTGCATCGCGCGGTAGAAGTCGTCCGACGTCCACTTGCCGATGCCGTCCTTGTCGTCCGGCGTGATGTTCGGCGTGTACATCGTGCCGAACGGCGTCGCCATCGGCAGGCCGCCCGCGAACGACTTGCCGCCGCGCACGGTGTGGCACGCGATACAGTCGCCGACGCGCGCGAGGTACTCGCCCTTCTTGATCAGTGCGGCCTGGTCGGCCGGCGTGGCCGCGACGGCGGCGGCGCCGTGCAGCGTGTCGTTGCCCGGCCACAGGACCGGCACGAGGGCGGCGGCCGCGACGATCGCGACAGCCGAGAGTGCAAACAGGGACTTGCGTTTCATTGTGTCTGTCTCCCTTGCCTTATTGCGGTTCGCTGCCGCAGGCGAGCGGAGTCTTCATCGAACGCGCCGGAGCCGGCACGGGGTTGGCGGGCGCCGGTTGCGCGGCGAGCCATGCGGTCACGGCCGTCACGTCTTCGTCGGAAAGCTTCGAAGCGACTTCATGCATGCAGTCGGGCGCCTTCGCGTGGCGGTTGCCCGAGCGCCATGCACCGATCTGCGCGCTCAGGTAGTCGGCGTGCAGGCCGACCAGGCCCGGGATCGCCGGCTGCATGCCGGTGAGCGTCGCGCCGTGGCAGGCCACGCAGGCCGGCAGCTTGCGGGACGGGTCGCCTTGCGTGACGAGCTGCTTGCCGCGCGCGAGCGTCGCGGCCGGCAGCGTCGGCTTCGCCGGCGCCGGGTACGGCGGGCGTTCGGCCGAGAAGTGCTCGGCCATCTCGCGCAGGTAGTCGTCGTTCAGGTACGTCAGCAGGTAGTTCATCGGCGGGTACTTGCGCCGGCCGTCACGGAAGTTGACGAGCTGGTTGTACAGGTACTCGGCCGGCTTGCCGGCAAGACGCGGGAAGTAGTCGTTGTCCGTACCCTGGCCATGGACGCCATGGCAGGCCGTACAGCCGCGCACGCGCTCGGCCATGGTATCGGGTGCCTTGAGCGGCGCCTGCTGGGCGTGCGCTTGCTCCGTGGGCTTGGTCTGCGCTTGGGCAGCGCTCATAAGGCCCGCGCCGCCGAACATCAGAACGGCGAGCAGCGGACGGAAGAGGCGTCTTGAAGACACACGAGACTCCATGTTTATTCGACGGGGACCTGTCCGGGCTACGATCGGCTCGGCGCATGACGGCAAGGCAGCCGGGCTGCTGCGACGCGGCATTCTATCATCGATGGGTAATGACGGCTATTTGGCAAAAGGACATCGGTTCCTGTCCGTTTGCGACTTGCGACAATTTGACGCGCATTGCGCCGCACCTGTGTGAACCGGCGTGCGTTTTCACCATCGAAGACCGTACACTCGCGGGTCGCGCGGCGCCGCCTCCGCCGCAGGTCCAGTCATTTCTCCCGTTTCCGGATTCATCGATGACGTTTTCTACCGTGCCGTTGCCTTCCTCACGCTGTCCGTCCCGTTGCCGCATCGTCGGCCTGCCGCTTTCGGGAGGGTGCGCGCGATGAAGTTCGACAGCTTGTGGATCGGTCAGGTCGCGCTCGCGGCGCTGATGGACGCCGCGTTCGCGATGGCGGTCGGCTCGGCGCTGCTCAAGGCTTGGCTCGGCAAGGACGGGGCACGTCCGGTCGTCGCGCCGTCCCATCCCGCGTGGCTGCGCGCGCAACATTCGCTGGTTGCGGCGGCGCTGGCGCTGGTGCTCGCGGATCTCGGCTGGCTCGTCTACGAGGCCGCGACGATGAGCGGCGCGGGGCTCGGCGGCGCGTTCGCCGCGATTCCCGTGATGCTGACGCAGACCCATACGGGCTTCGCGTGGAGCGTCGCGTTCGCCGGCGCCGTGGTGCTCGCGATCGTCGCGCTGGCGAAGCCGGAAGGCCCGGTCGCGCACGCGGTGCTGTGGCTCGCGGTGATCGTGGTCGCGGCCGGCAAGGCCTCGCTCGGCCATGCGGCCGACACGGGCGCGCTGTCCGCGGCGGTCGGCGTGCAGACGCTGCATCTGCTCGCGACCGCCGTGTGGGGCGGCCTCGTGCTCGCGGGCGGGCTCGCGGTGCTGCCGGCGCTCGGTTCGTCGGTCGCGCGCGGCGCGCTGATCCGCATCGGCCAGCACCTGTCCCGTACGTCGATCGTCGCGGTCGTGTTCGTGCTCGGCACCGGCGCGCTCAATGCGATCCGCGGGCTCGGCGGGTCGCTTGCGCCGCTCGACGGCAGCACGTGGGGGCGCGTGTTGCTGCTGAAGCTGCTGCTCGTCGCGCTCGCGCTCGTGCTCGGTGGCCTGAACCGCTTCTCGGCGCTGCCGCGCCTGCGCCGCACCGCGTCGACCGAGGATGCGCACACGTTCCGCAACATCCTGCATCTCGAGGCGCTGACGATGATCGGCGTGTTCGTCGCGGCCGCGGTGCTGTCGTTCAGCGTGCCGGGGTTTGCGGCGCTCGGCTGACGGCCGGTTGCGCGCGGCGCGACGCCAAGCCGCCGACGCGCATCCGCCACGTGCATTCACCATGTGCCCGGCCCCGCGCCGGGCATGCAAAAACGGCTGCCTGTCGGGCATCCGTTCTCGTATCGATACTTGCCGCGACTCAGCGCGACTCAGCGCGCACGCCGCGCATCGCGCTCACCACTCGGCGACGCTGCCGTCCGCATGGCGCCATACCGGGTTGCGCCAGCGGTGGCCCGTCTTCGCCATCTCGCGCACCTTCTCCTCGTTCACGTCGATGCCGAGCCCCGGACCCTGCGGGATCGCGACGAAGCCGTCCTCGTAGCGAAACACCTCGGGGTTGCGCAGGTAGTCGAGCAGGTCGTTGCCCTGGTTGTAGTGGATGCCGAGGCTCTGCTCCTGGATGAACGCGTTGTAGCTGACCGCGTCGAGCTGCAGGCACGCGGCGAGCGCGATCGGGCCGAGCGGGCAGTGCAGCGCGAGCGCGACGTCGTAGCTCTCCGCGAGCGTCGCGATCTTGCGGCACTCGGTGATGCCGCCCGCGTGCGACGCGTCGGGCTGGATGATGTCGACGTAGCCGCCCGCGAGGATGTGCTTGAAGTCCCAGCGCGAGTAGAGCCGCTCGCCGAGCGCGATCGGCGTGTTGGTCTGGTTGACGATGTCGCGCAGCGCCTCGGCGTTCTCCGACAGCACGGGCTCCTCGATGAACATCAGCTTGTACGGGTCGAGCTCCTTCGCGAGCACCTTGGCCATCGGCTTGTGCACGCGGCCATGGAAGTCGACGCCGATTCCGACGTGCGGGCCGACCGCGTCGCGCACGGCCGCGACGTTCGCGATCACCTGCTCGACCTTGTCGTAGGTGTCGACGATCTGCAGCTCCTCGGAGCCGTTCATCTTCACGGCCTTGAAGCCGCGCTCGACCACCGCGCGCGCATTGTTCGCGACGTCGCTCGGCCGGTCGCCGCCGATCCACGAATACACCTTGATGCGATCGCGCACCTGGCCGCCGAGCAGCGCATGCACCGGCACGCCGTGATGCTTGCCCTTGATGTCCCACAGCGCCTGGTCGACGCCCGCGATCGCGCTCATCATGATCGGGCCGCCGCGGTAGAAGCCCGCGCGGTACATCACCTGCCAGTGATCCTCGATCAGCAGCGGGTCGCGGCCGACGAGGTAGTCGGCCAGTTCCTGCACGGCGGCCTCGACCGTGTGCGCGCGGCCTTCGACGACAGGCTCGCCCCAGCCGACGATGCCCTCGTCGGTTTCGATCTTGAGGAACAGCCAGCGCGGCGGGACGACGAAGGTTTCGAGGCGGGTGATTTTCACGATGCGGGTCTCCAAGATTGACCGGCGCGGGCAGTCGGGTGCCGCGCGCGGTCGCGTGCTTTCGCGGTTATCCTAGCGCAGGCCGATAAAAAATAGTATTAATAGCACTATTGTGCAGATAGTGGGCAGTCGGACCACCCGGGTACCGGCATAACGGAGAACGATCATTCGACGCGACCTGCATGGACAGACGGCCTTCCGGCTCGCCACGGCGATCCTGCGCGGCGACTACCCGCCCGAGTCGCTGCTGCCGAGGGAACCCGACCTGATGGAGATGTACGGCGTGAGCCGCACGGTGATGCGCGAGGCGCTGCGCACGCTCACGTCGAAGGGGCTCGTCGAGTCGCGGCCGAAGATCGGCACACGCGTGCGACCGCGCGGCGTATGGAACCTGCTCGACGCCGACCTGCTCGACTGGTATGCGCGCGTCGCGCCGCCGCTCGCGTTCGCGCTGAAGCTGCAGGAGATGCGCGAGATGGTCGAGCCATACGCGGCCGCGCTCGCCGCGCGCATGCATACACCGGCAACGTTCGAGGCGATCGACGGCGCGGCGCGTGCGATGGCCGCCGCGCGCAACGTCGACGAATGGGTGCGCGCCGACCTGCGTTTTCACCTGAGCGTGCTCGAGGCCGGCGGCAACGAACTGCTGGTGCCGCTCGGCACGCTGATCGATCGCACGCTCGAGGCGCAGCTGCACCTGAACGCGCGTCGCGCGGACGTGTACAACGCGTCGCTCGCCGAGCACACGGCCGTCAGCGACGCGATCCGCATGCGCGACGAGGACGGTGCGCGCCGCGCGATGGCGGCGCTGCTCGCGGTGACGCGCGCGCGGATCGAGATGTCGTGACGCGAAACGGCGGGCGGCGCGGCGCGGTCAGGCGTTCGCGCAGCCGCCCGGCTTGTGGATGCGCTCGGTCGACGCCGGGTATTTCGCGAGCAGGCTCGCCGGTCGCCGCGGGCGCACGGCGAAGTCGCCGCCGCAGTTGGGGCAGCGGCCCTTCAGCACGTCGTCGGCGCAGGTCGCGCAGAACGTGCATTCGAACGTACAGATGCGGGCATCCGCCGAATCGGGCGGCAGGTCCTTGTCGCAGCATTCGCAGCCGGGGCGCATTTCGAGCATGACGGTTTTCCTTGTTCGGACAGGGGCGGGAAGGGCGCCGCCGGACATTGCGCGCGGCGCATCTGCGCGCTACTGTACCCGCCTGGATCGGTCTGGCCAACGGTGTCCCGCCGGGGCGCCGCCGATGCGCACGGGCCGCACCGGGAGACGACCATGATTTATCGCGGAAGCTGTCATTGCGGAGACGTGAAGTTCGAGGCGGAAGGCGACCTGCAGGACGTGATGGCGTGCAACTGCTCGATCTGCCAGCGCAAGGGCGCGCTGATGTGGTTCGTGCCGCGCGATCGCATGACGCTGCTCACGCCCGACGCGCATCTCGCCACCTACATGTTCAACAAGCACGTGATCAAGCACCGCTTCTGCAAGCGCTGCGGGATTCACACGTTCGGCGAGGGCGTCCACCCGAACGGCACCGCGATGGTCGCGATCAATGTGCGCTGTCTCGAAGGTGTCGATCTCGACGCGCTGCCGGTCACGCACTACGACGGCCGCTCGCACTGAGCGGCGCGTCGGCGCATGGCACGACGTGCGGCCGTCAGGACGGTTGCGCGGCCGCGGCACCCGTCGCCGGCGCTGCCGCCTGCGGGGCGGCGCCCGCGGTATGCGTGCCGGTGCCGGCCGGCCGTTCGATCAGCGGCGCGAGTGCCGGCGCCATCGACTTCAGCAACTGCACGGCCATCGCGCTCGTGAAGTCGTAGCGTGCCGCGTACGGTTCGTGCGCGGTTGCCGTCAGGACCCCAAAGAACCGGTCGCCGAGCACGAACACGAACGTGCCGCTGCGGTTCACCTTGCGCGACTCGATCAGCCGTGCGCCGCGCGCATAGACGTTGAAGCGCTGGTCGCCCGTCCCGGTCTTGCCGTACACGTCGAGCGTCTTGCCGTCGGGCAGCGTGAAGCCGCCCGCGAGGCGGCGCGCGGTGCCGTTGAGCACGACGTCGCGCAGCAGCGTGTGCGCGACGTTGACGATCTCCGGCGACAGCATCGGTTGCGGCTGCGCGGCCGCGCGCACGAAGCGCGTTTCGTACGGCGTGCCCTTCGCGAAGTCGAGCTGCGTGATCGTCTCGGTCGGCGCTTTCTGCCCGCCGTTCGCGATCAGGCCGATCAGTTTCGCGAGCGCGTCGGGCTGGTCGCCCGATGCGCCGATCGCGGCCGCGTACGACGGCGTGACTTCCGCGAACGGGTAGCCGAGTGCCCGCCACGACTTCGTGATCTCCGCGTACGCGCGCAGTTCGACCATGCGACGGATGCGCCGGTCCTGGGTCGCGTGGTAGCGCGTCTTGTACAGCCACGAGTACGTGTAGAAACGCGCGTCGCGGCTGTCACGCTGGACATCGGCAAGCGCCGCCGCCGGGTGGGCGCGCAGGTAGTTGAGCGTCCACAGCGCGAGCGGATGCACGCTCGCGATATAACCGCGATCGTTGAGGTTGAAGCGGTCGATCGCATACTTCGCGTAGAGCCTGGCGAGATCGTCGTCGGACAGTGTCGCGGCCGGCGTGCCCTTCAGTTGCGCGCGCATCTGCGCGTCGAACCACGCGAGCGATTCGTTCGGCGCGACGCTGCGCAGCACCGTCGCGATCTTCGGCGGCGACTTGCGCACGTCCTTCAGCATCAGCGCGAGCGCGTCGTCGGGCGCCTTGCCCGCATAGCGCGTGTAGTAGCGCTTCACGTAGACCTGGCTTTCGCCGTCGACGAACTGCTGCAGGTAATGCCGGCGCTGTTCGGGGTCGCCGAGCCACGACGACGACGGGCCGGCCGCCTGCAGCGTCTCGTAGTGGACGATGTCGCGCATCAGCCGCACGAACACGAGGTTGACCGAATGCTCGAAGGCCGCGTGCAGCGTCAGGATGCGGCCGTTGTCCGACTTTTCGAAGTTCGAGAACACCTGTGCGCCGCCGCCCGTGTAGAACACGTCGGGGCTCGCCGAATACTTGCGTTCGACGGCCGCGTCGAGCATCGCCTGCAGCGAGCGGTCGCGCGTATGCGACAGGTAGTCGAGCGCCCAGTGCGACAGCCCGTCGATCGGGTCGGGCTTCACGCGGGCCAGCTCCGCGTTCGACAGGTTCGCGTAGCGTGCATGCAGGTCGGACACGATCTGCAGGTAGGTGATCAGCGTGCGCAGCTTCGCGGTCGAGCCGAGGTTGATGCGGCCGCCGCGATTGACGTCGAACGGCTCGTTCACGCTGTCGGTCTGCACGCGCAGCAGGTTCGCGCCGTTGCGGTGTTCGTACAGCGTGAAGCTGTACGTGAGGTGCGACGGGTCGTCCTTCGGCGCGAGCATCTCGAAACCGTACAGGCCGGCCGCCTGCGCGCCGTCGCGCGTCGACGCCCGTGCGAGCCGTTCGGCGACGGCCTGCTGCACGCCGTTGTCGAGCGTGCTGGTCGCCTGCAGGTCGAACTGGTCGAGCTGGTACAGGTCGCTGATGCCGAGCGCCGACAGCAGCGACGCGCGCGCGGACGTCACGGCCTTGCGCGACACGAACGACTGCACGTGCGCGGCGGCCGGCGGCGCGCTGCGTTCGATCTGCGCGGCAAGCGCGGCATCGCGCAGCGCCGGCGAGATCACGCCGCCGTTCGACAGCAGCCTCAGGTAGCTGTCGGTCAGCCGCTCCAGGGCCGGATAACCGCGATTGAGGAAGTACGACGGCGCGCGCTGCGCGATGATCAGCGACAGCACCTCGCGGAACGCCTTGCCCTGTTCGTCGACGTTGTCGCCCGTCGTCGGCGCGGACAGGATGCGGTTCACGTCGTTGAAGTCGCGGCCGTACCACGCGGCGAGGCCGTCGCCGATGCCGGTGATCTCACCGATGTGCGGCCGCGCGGCGAGCGGGACGGAATTCAGGTAGCGCACGACGATGGTACGGCGCGCGGGCATCGTCTGCGGGCCGTTCAGGTACGCACGCACCGACGCCGACGCGATCTGTCGCAGCTTCTCGGGCGGCGTCGCGGTGCGGCCCTCGGGCGAATGTCGGAACTTCTCGATCTGCGTCGCGAGCGTGCTGCCGCCCGGGCGCGCCTGGTGGCGGTTGACGACGTGCAGCGCCTGGTCGGCGAGCGCGCGGCTGAAGCGCCCCCAGTCGATTGCCGGGTTGCGGTTCGGCTCGTTCGCGTCGAGCAGGTAGCGATCCTCGATGAACAGCAGCGAATCGGCGATCACGCGCGGCACCCTGTCGAAGTCGGCATAGACGCGCTGCGGGAACACGGTCGCGAACAGCGGTGCACCGGTCGAGTCGAACAGCGTCAGGCCCGCCTGGTCCTTCTCCTCGAACGGGAGGAACAGCCCGCGATCGCCGATCGACAGCATCCGCTGCGAATCGCGCGCCTGCTTGCCGACGACGAAGCCGCGCGCGAGCAGCCGCTCCTGGAACGCCGGAATCATCGCGTAGCCGAGGCGCTGGTCGTACGGGCCGTTCGCGGGGAAGCGGATGCGATCGCTCGGGCCCGCCTCGAGCGTGTAGCCGACGTCGCGGGTGAGATCGGACAGGTAGTGCGCCTGCAGCCGGGACGTTTCGATCTCGCTCTGCACGAGCCGCGCGACGATCGCCACCGCGATCAGCAGCGCGGCGAGCAGGGACCACTTGACCCACGTCCAGACCGATGCGGGACCGGTCACGCGCGGCAGGATACGATTCAGCGGCCGATTCATGGCGGCGTCTCCCTGAAGGCGCGGGCTCCGGCCGCACCCCATTAAGGATTAGTGTAGTCCTCCGCAGCGGGCTGCCAAGGGCGTCGACTACCGAGATGCGTCGACGCAACGTGCATGCCTGTGACGCGGGGCAACGGGCGCCGCGCCGCGATGGTGCGCGCCGCTGCGGCTCAAACGTTTGCGCGTTGCGCGCGGCGACGTCCGCGTGGCAGGGGCGACGCCGGGCAGGCCCGCGTGGCCGGGCCGACGGACGATGCACGGATTTCGTGCGCTGCGGCATCGTTCCAATTCGGGCCGGAACCCGTTCGTGAAAGAGAGGCGTCGCACGGCGACGCTACGGGTTTCCGCGATAGCCGCGCGCGCCGGCGGCGGGTACGATCGCCGGATGTGCGGCGCATGTCCGCTTCCGCCCGGAGTCCCATGGCGATCCATCCCGTCGCACTCGTGTGCACGGCCATCCTCGGGCTGCTGCTGTTCGGGCTCGGGTTCGTCGTGACCGTCACGCGCTTTCGATGCACCATCGGGTCCGGGTGTGCGTCCGACCCGACGAACGGGCTACACAAGATCGTGCGCGCGCACGGCAACACGGCCGAATACGCGCCGTTCCTCGCGGTGCTGTTTCTCCATTTCGGCGCGCACGATCCGTCTCGCGCGATCCTCGCGCTGATCGTCGCGGCAACCGCGTGCCGCTGCCTGCTGGTGATCGGATTGCTCGCGTGGCCGACGATGGCCAACCCGAATCCCGTGCGTTTCATCGGCGCGCTCGGCACGTACCTGTGCGGGGCCGCGCTGTGCATCGCGCTGTTCGTCTGAACGGTGGCGCTACCGCCACAGCAGCGTCGCGCGATCGTGCCGGCGCACGGCTTCGACGAAGCAGTGGATCAGGTAGTCGCAGGCAATCGTGTTCAGCGCATCGCGGCGCGTGAGCACGCCGACCGACACGGCCGGAATCGTTTCCTCCACGTCGATCGCGACCATCCGCTCGCGAATCCAGTCGATTTCCATGAAGCTCTTCGGCACGCACGACACGGTGTCGGTGTGCACCGACAGCGAAAACGCCGCGCTGAACGACGTGCATTCGACGATCGGCTGCGGCGCCGGATAACCGTGTGCGACGAACACGTCCTGCAGCAGCCGGCCGATGCTTTCAGGCGACGTGTTGAGGATCCACTGCGCGTCCTGCAATTGCGCGAGCGACGTGCAGTGACGCAGCGGATTGCTCGCGCGCGTCATCAGGATCAGTTCCGATTCGAGCAGCGGCCGGAACGTGAATTCCGGCGACAGCCGGGCCGCGTCGACGATCGCGATCACGAAGTCGAGCGAGCCGTCGCGCAGCCGCGGCAGCGCCGTGTCGAGAAATCCTTCGCGCACGTCGAGGCGGATCGTCGGCATGCGCTGCCGGAACGCGTCGAGCGCGGCCGGCAGGAAGCCGAGCGACACCAGCGGCGTCAGCGCGCATGCGAGCGCACCTTCCTTGCCGCCCGACAGCTGGATCACGTCGTCGCGCGCGTGCTGCATCTCCGCGAGGATCAGCCGTGCGCGGGCATAGACGGCCTGCCCGAAACGCGTGAGCTGCGCGCCGCGCGCGTTGCGCGTGACGAGCGGCACGCCGAGATCGAGTTCGAGTTCGCGGATCGCCTTCGTCAGCGCGGGCTGCGACAGGTGGATCGCGCGCGCGGCCGCGCGCAGGCTGCCGTGTTCGGCGATGGCGGCAAGCGCCCGGAGCTGGTGGTGTTTCACGGCGAGGCGGGGCGCGGCGGCGGTGGCGACGTTCGTATCCTACACCGCGTTTCCGCGCGGAAAGCACGCGATAACCGTGCGTTATCACGATCGAAAAATGTCGCTCCGGGCTGCGTATTTTGAATGCCTAGACTGCATGCGCAGGCCGTCCAACGGGCCGTGCACACGACACGCATAACCAGTACGGAGACACACCTTCATGAAGGCGCCCCGAGCAGGCAGCATGTTCGGCGGGCATGTCGGCGACGTTGCCGCATCCCCGTCCAATCGTCAGCTGATTGTCGCGATCACGATCGGCAACGGCCTCGAATTCTTCGATCTCACCGTGTTCAGTTTCTTCGCGGTGCTGCTCGGCAAACTGTTCTTTCCCGCGGTCTCCGCGCAGCAGCAGTTGCTGATGTCGGTCGCGACCTTCGGCGTCGGCTTCATCGCGCGGCCGATCGGCGGTGTCGTGATCGGGCTCGTCGCCGACCGCTTCGGCCGCGTGCCCGCGATGAACCTCACGCTCGTCACGATGGCGATCGGCACCGGGATGATCGGCGTGCTGCCGACCTATGCGCAGATCGGCATCGCGGCGCCCGTGCTGGTCGTCGTCGCGCGGCTGCTGCAGGGCTTTTCGGCCGGCGGCGAGGTCGGCGTATCGACGTCGCTGCTCGCCGAGCGCGCGCCGGCCGGCGAACGCGGCTACTACACGAGCTGGCAGTTCGCGAGCCAGGGCGCCGCGGCGCTGGCCGGTTCGTTCGTCGGCTTCCTGCTGTCGCATTTCCTCGATACCGCCTCGCTCGAAGCGTGGGGCTGGCGCGTGCCGTTCCTGCTGGGCGTGCTGATCGCACCGATCGGCCTCTACCTGCGCGCACGCTTCAGCGCGCTCGAGCAGCACGCGCCGGCCGCGGCCGCGCGGCGTTCGTCGGCCGTGCTCGGCACCGTGCTGCGGCGCGACGGCGGCGCCGTGCTGACCGCGCTCGGCCTCGTGGTCGGCGGCACGGCCGCGCACTTCATCGTGCTCTATTACATGTCGACGTACGCGATCAAGGTGCTGCACCTGCCGATGGATACCGCGCTGTGGTGCGGAATCCTGTCCGGCGCCGTGATGTTCGTCGCCGCGCCCGTCGGCGGACGGCTGTCGGATCGCAACGGCAGCAAGCGCGTCGCGCTGTGGTCGCGCCTCGCGCTGACCGTGCTGATCCTGCCGGGCTTCTGGCTGATCCGCGCGGTGCCGTCGATCGCGACGATGTACGCTGTCGTGATGCTGCTCGCCGCGCTGCACTCGATCAACGCGGGCGCGAATGGCGTGATCCTCGCGGAACTGTTCCCGAAGAGCACGCGCGCCACCGCACTGTCGATCGCATATGCGGGCGGCGTGTCGATCTTCGGCGGCTTCGCGCAGTTCATCGTCACGTGGATGATCGGCGCGACCGGCAATCCGGCGGCGCCAGCGTGGTACGTGATCGTCTGCGGCGTGCTGTCGCTCGTCGCGCTCGCGTTCGCATCGGATCGCAGCGAACACGATGCGTGACCGCTGCCGCCGCCTTCCTTTCCGCTTTCTTCCCCGCTTTTTTCCCTCTTCGCCCCGAACCGTATGACCGCCACCGTTTCGCTATCGTCCCCGCCCGCCGACGTGATGGCCGGCGACCTGTGCGACCTGTCCGCCCGCACGATGCTCGACCTGCTGAAGACCCGGCAGATCAGCGCGTGCGACCTGCTCGATGCGCATCTCGCGCGGATCGCGACGGTCAACCCGCGCGTGAATGCGCTCGTGACCGTCGTCGATCTCGACGTACTGCGCGGCCGTGCGCGCGACATCGACGCCCGCTGGATGCGCGGCGAATGGCAGGGGCCGCTGCACGGGCTGCCGGTGTCGCAGAAGGATCTCACCGCGACGCGCGGCGTGCGCACGACCTACGGTTCGCGGTTGTTCGCCGATCATGTGCCGCTGCATGACGCGCTCGTCGTGCGCCGCTGCGCGAGCGCCGGTGCGCTGATGGTCGGCAAGTCGAACACGCCCGAATTCGGCGCCGGGTCGCATACGTTCAACGACGTGTTCGGCGCGACGCGCAACCCGTGGGACCTGACGCGTTCCGCGGGCGGCAGCAGCGGCGGCGCGGCGGCCGCGCTCGCGTGCGGGATGAATCCGCTCGCATGCGGCAGCGACATGGGCGGTTCGCTGCGCAACCCGGCCGCGTGGAACAACGTCGTCGGGTTGCGGCCGTCGCCGGGCCGCGTGCCGCGCGCGCCCGACCTGAACGGCTGGGCGACGCTCGGCGTTGACGGGCCGATGGCGCGCGACGTGGCCGATACCGCGTTGCTGCTGTCGGCGATCGCCGGGCCGGGCGGCGAGACCGCGACCGAACTCGCGGACCCGGGTGCGCGCTTCGCGCAGCCGCTCGAACGCGACTTCCGCGGCACGCGCATCGCGATGTCGCGCGGCCTGCCCGGCGTGCCGGTCGATCCCGAGATCGCGCGGGCGGTCGATGCGCAGGCGCGTGTGTTCGCGGCGCTCGGCTGCGAAGTCGAATTCGACGATCCCGATCTGTCGGACGCCGAGGACGTGTTCCGCATCGAGCGCGCATGGATGATCGGCACGCTGGTAGACGGGTTCGACGATGCGCAGCGTGCGGCGCTGAAGCCCGAGATTCACGATGAATACCGGCTGCATCGGTCGCTGACGGCCGCCGATCTCGGCCGCATGTTCGTGCGCAAGACGCGGCTGTTCGAGCGGATGCGCACGTTCATGCAGCGCTACGCGTTCTACGTGCTGCCGACGACACAGGTGATGCCGTTCGACGTCGGCCTGCGCTCGCCTGCGCACGTGCAGGGGGCCGCGAGCACGTCGTACATCGACTGGATGCGCGTGTGCTGGTACCTGTCGTCGACCGAGGCGCCGATCCTGTCGGTGCCGTGCGGCTTCGGCGCGACCGGTTTGCCGATCGGCATGCAGATCGTCGGCCGCTATCGCGACGACTGGGGCGTGCTGCAGTTCGGTCACGCATACGAAGTCGCGGCCGGCCGCCGCTGGGCCCCGCCGGCGGTCGTCGCCGACGCGATGCGCTAGCCGTCCTCCCCGATTTACCCCTGACCGTTCCGGTTCGCTCCGGAGCAGGCCGCGCGCCTGCGGGGGACGCGCACGCCTGCGTTTTGCCATTCGACCCGCGCAATGGAGACCTTCCGATGAAAAAACTGCTGTTGGCAGGCGCGGGCGTCGCGCTGATCGCGGGTGCGGCGCACGCACAGAGCAGCGTGACGCTGTACGGCATTATCGACGAAGGGCTGACCTACACGAGCAACCTTGCGGTCGCCGGCCCGAACGGCGCCGTGAGCGGCAAGCCGGCGTGGCGGATGCTCGGCGGCGTGCAGCAGGCGAGCCGCTGGGGGTTGCGCGGCGTCGAGGATCTCGGCGGCGGGCTGGCGGCCGTCTTCACGCTCGAGAACGGCTTCGACCCGAGCACCGGCAAGCTCGGGCAGGGCGGGCTGATCTTCGGCAAGAAGGCGTTCGTCGGGCTGTCGGGGCCGTTCGGTACCGTCACGCTCGGGCGCCAGTACGACACCAACGTCGACTTCCTCGGGCCGCTCGAGGCCGCCGCGCTGTTCGGCGGCTACATGGTTGCGCACCCCGGCGATCTCGACAACGTGAACAACGCGAACTCGACCAACAACGCGATCAAGTTCACCAGCAACGACTACGGCGGATTGCGCTTCGCGGCCATGTACGGCGTGGGCGGCATCGCGGGCGCGGCGACGCGCAACCAGGTGTGGTCGATGACGGCCGGCTACACGCGCGGGCCGCTCGTGGTCGCGGCCGGCTACCTGAATGCGCGCAACCCGAACGTGTCGTTCTTCGGCACGACCGGCAGCCCCGCGCCGGTCGTCGGCGGCGTGCCGGGCAACAACATGCTGTCGCCCGTGTATTCCGGTTATGCGTCGGCGCGCACGCTGCAGGTCGCGGCGGCGGGCGGCACCTACGCGATGGGCGCGGTGACGCTCGGCGCGATGTACACGAACACGTCGTTCCGCGGGCTCGGCGACCTGTCGTCCGGGCCGAACCCCGGTGGCGTGTCCGGCAACGCGGTGTTCAACAACGTCGAGGGCAGCGTGCGCTACCAGTTCACGCCCTACCTGTTCGGCGGCGTCGCGTACGACTACACGCGCGGCGGCGGTGTGAATGGCCGCGACGGCGCGACGTACCACCAGGTGGCGGCCGGGCTCGACTATTTCCTGTCGAAGCGCACCGACGTGTACGCGACCGCCGTCTTTCAGCGCGCATCGGGCACCGATTCGACGGGGCACGCGGCGGTTGCCGCGATCAACGGCCCCGGCGCGTCCGCGAACGACCGCCAGTTCGAGGCGCGGATCGGCATCCGGCACAAGTTCTGACGGATGCGGCGATCGGCAGGCGGCGGCCGCGAGCGGTGATATGCTCGCGGCACGCCCGCGATCGACGGGCGGATTCCGATTGCCCGTGTGCGGCCTTGATGCCGCGCTGCACGGCATTTCCGAGGGAAGAACCGACACATGAGCCGCAAATTCATTCTGAAGGGCGACACGACCGACCACGGCGGCGTGGTGCTCGAAGGGATCGCCAATTCGTCGTTCGACGGACGTGAACTCGCTTTTCTCGGCGCGTCGGTGTTCTGCGCCGCCTGCAAGTCGCCCGGCGTGATCGTGTCCGACGGCGGCGAGCGGACGATGACCGTGATGGGCAAGGTCGTCGCGCTCGAACACGACCTGTGCCAGTGCCAATGCACGCCGCAGCCGAAGCTGATCGCGTCGCAGGCCACCGGGACGATCACCGGATGAAACCCGCCGCGCGGATGCGGTCGGCATCCACGCGGCCTCGACGCACGGCCAACGGCCGTCAGACGCTGCCTTCGGTTTCGATCACGAGGATGCGTGCTTCGCCGAGCGGATGCGCGACGTGCTCGGTGCCGGCCGTCGCGTGGAACACGTCACCCGTTTCGAGCAGCGTCGCGTGCTCGACGCCTGCTTCCCGATAACGCATCTCGACGCGACCGTCGAGCACCGCGAACACTTCCTCGCCGTCGTTCACGTGCCATCGATACGGCTGGTCGGTCCAGTGCAGGCGAACCGTGATGCCGCGCAGGTTCGCGATGTCGAGCGCGCCCCACGCACGGTCCGCGGTGAACGCGGCGCTGCGGACGATATTCATCGATATGTTCTCCGGCGCGAGTGCGCGTTGTCTTTCAGTCGTCGAGGCAATTTCCCCGTACCCGCATTCAGCGCGACATCGCGCGCAGCGCCTGCTCGATCGTCGCCTTGCGCTTCGCGAAACCGGCCGCTGAACGTTCGGTGACGCGCTTCACGACGGCTGCCGGCGCGGTGTCCGGCGAACCGGCGTCGAACGGCGGTGCGGGCGCGTATTCGAGTTGCAGCTGGATCGCCTGCGCTTCCTCGTCGCCGGCCAGTTCCGCGGCGATCGTCAACGCGAAGTCGATGCCGGCCGTGACGCCGCCGCCCGTGATCAGGTTGCCGTCGCGCACCACGCGCTCGCGCACCGGCACCGCGCCGAGCGGTTCGAGCAGCGTGTGGAATGCCCAGTGCGTCGTCGCGCGCCGCCCGCGCAGCAGGCCGGCCACGCCGAGCAGCAGCGCGCCCGTGCAGACCGACGTCACGTAGCGCGCGGTGGCCGCGCGCTGCTGCACGAAGGCGATCGTTTCGGCATCGAGCAGCAGTTCGTTGATCCCGATGCCGCCCGGAATGCAGATCACGTCGAGCGGCGGGCAATCATCGAACGTGCAGGTCGGCGCGAGCGCGAGCCCGCTGCTCGACGCGACGGTGTCGCGCGACTTCCAGACCAGGTGGACGGCCGCGTCGGGCAGCGACGCGAGCACGTCGTGCGGGCCGGTGAGATCGAGTTGCTGGACGCCCGGGAACACGAGAAAACCGATATGCAGGGTCATGCGAAGACTCCGGTTGGAAGGGGGGCGCACCGTTGCCGGCGCGGGATGGACAGATCGATTCTAGGCGCGTAGTGTTTGGCGAAATTGCCATATCGCCCACGTTTTCAGCCAATCGCCATGCCTGCCGCCCCGCGTTCGATCCTGGTCCTCGCGTTCCCTCGTGCCCAGCTGCTCGACGTGTCGGGGCCGCTGCAGGTGTTTGCGTCCGTCAACGAGCTCGCGCTGGAGCGCGGGCAGCCGGCGCCCTACGCGCCGCGTGTCGTCGCGGCCGAGGCGGGGCCCGTCGAGACGTCGTCGGGTCTCGTCGTGATGGCCGAGTCGCTGCGCTCGGCCGCACGCCACCCCGATACGCTGATCGTCGCCGGCGGCAAGGGCGTGCATGCGGCATCCCGGGACGCGCGGCTGGTGCGCTGGGTGCGGCAGCAGGCGGCGCGCACGCGGCGCGTGGCGTCCGTCTGCACCGGCGCATTCCTGCTCGCCGAGGCCGGCCTGCTCGACGGGCGCCGTGCGGTCACGCACTGGGCGCGTTGCGACGAGTTCGCGGCGCGCTATCCGAACGTGCACGTCGAATCCGATCCGATCTTCATCCGCGAAGGCGCGCTGTGGACCTCGGCCGGCGTGACGGCCGGCATCGATCTCGCGCTCGCGCTGGTCGAGGAGGACCTGGGGCGGGCAACCGCGCTCGACGTCGCGCGCGAACTCGTCGTGTTCCTGAAGCGCCCGGGCGGACAGGCGCAGTTCAGCACGATGCTGTCGATGCAGCGTACCGACGACCGGTTCGGCGAACTGCATGCGTGGATGGCGGAGCACCTGACGGCCGATCTGTCGGTGCCCGCGCTGGCCGAGCGCGCAAGCATGAGCGAGCGCAGCTTCGTGCGCCACTACCGCGCGGGCACCGGCCGCACCCCCGCGCGCGCGGTCGAGCAGCTCCGCGTCGAGGCCGCGCAGCGCCTGCTCGGCGAAACGGCTTGGCCCGTCAAGCGGATCGCCGCGCGTTGCGGCTTCGGCTCCGAGGAGACGCTGCGACGCTGTTTCGTGCGGGTGCTGGGCGTGTCGCCGCAAGGCTATCGCGAGCGATTCGTGCGATAACGCACGGCGTACGGCTGCGCTCGGGGCCGGAACGATCGCCGAGTGCGACTGAACGGAAATCGATCGTTTTCCAGTCCGAAACGCAGAAACTATTCAGGATCGGAGAACAATGGGCGGGGGCTTGTGCCGTGCCCGTCGCGCGCTCTATTCTGTTCCGTTGGCGATTCGAAGGGGGAGCAGCATGGACCGAATCCAGGCAATGGAAGTTTTTACCCGTGTGGTCGACGCGAACAGCTTCACACGCGCGGCCGACACGCTCGCGATGCCGCGCGCGTCGGTGACGACCATCATTCAGAACCTCGAGGCGCTGCTGGGCGTGCGCCTGATGCACCGGACGACACGCAGGCTGTCGCTCACGCCGGAAGGTGCGGCGTACTACGAGCATTGCACGAAGATCATCTCGGAAATCGCGGAGGCCGACGCGAGTTTCCAGACGGGCAACCGCAAGCCGAGCGGCGTGCTGCGTGTCCACATGCCGAGTTCGCTCGGGCGGCGCATCGTGCTGCCGTCGCTGTCGATTTTCCGGCAGCGCTACCCCGACATCACGCTCGAACTGGGGCTCTCCGACCGCTACGTGGATCCGGTCGAGGAGGGCATCGACTGCATGATCCGGGTCGGGCCGCTCGAGGATTCGTCGATGGTCGCGCGGCGGATCGGGATGCTGAAGCGCGTGACCTGCGCGTCGCCCGATTACCTCGCGCGTCACGGCGAGCCGCACGAGATTGCCGATCTCGCCGACCATCACGCGGTGAATTTCCGTGCGAGCCACGGCGCGCGCGCGATTCCGTGGGTGTTCATGATCGACGGGAAGCCGTTCGAGGTGCGGATGAACGGCAGCGTCACGGTCAATGATTCGGATGCCTACGTGACGTGCGGGCTCGAAGGGTTCGGGATGATCCAGCCGACGCTGTTCATGGTGCTGCCGAACCTGCTCGACGGCTCGCTGGTCGAGGTGCTGCCTGACTGCAATCCGAAGCCGAAGCCGATTTCGATCGTCTATCCGCACAACCGGCACCTGTCGCAGAAGGTGCGCGTGTTCGCCGACTGGGTCGCGGAGGTGTTCGAGGCGACGCCGTCGCTGGAAGGCGGGGAGAACTGGCGCGGGCGGGTGGGGGCGCAGGCGGAGAAGCTGCAGCGAGGGGCGGTGGCGGCGTGAGGCGCCGGGGCGCGGCCGGGGTGGCCGTGCCGCCGGTCACCGCGGTGTTGGCGTCCCGGAAAAGCCGCGTGTCGATGCTGCGGTTTCAGTTGCGGGATTGATCCGGAACAGCGCCTTGCCCCGCGCGATCGCGCAGTGCGGCAGGCAATTTCCACAGCATCAGTTCGCGCGTGCCGATTGCCCACAGCGCGGAACCGTCCCACGAAAAGGCCAGCGCCTGGATCTCGCTGTTTTTGGGTAGCGACGATGCGTCGAGCTGCACGGGCGTGCGGCCTTGTGCGACATCCCAGAGTGCCACGCGATGTTGCCAGCCGCCCGCTTTGTAGGTCGTACCCATCGCAAGGAAGCGACCGTTTGCCGAACGGGCGGCGGCCTTGAAGGAGTCGGCAGCGCCCAGCAGGGGCGACAGTACGTGCCCGTTCTTGAGATCCACTACGTGCATGCCGACGAAGCGCGTCCGTTTCGGGTCCGGGGCCTTCACGGGAGGTGGCGTGCTGCCGTCGTCGTCGAGCAACAACTCGAAGCCTGTCGCGATCCATTGACCCTGCGGCGAGCCGAGCGGCTTGGGCGCCCAATGAGCGATGCCGGCGGCGCTGACGGAATCCGGCGCGCCAAAGCGCCGGGGCAACACGATCGTACGCAGCGTGCGGCCGGTGCGGGCGTCCAGCTCGGCGAGCCCTTGCGAATCGACCGTCCAGTAGCTCCCGGAAGGCCGCCAGCGTACCGGCCAGATCAGCGCATTGCTGCCGTTGCTGATCTCGTCCATCAGCGACTGGCGTACCGACGACAGCGTCGTGACGAACGGCCACGGATCGTCGTTGCCCGGCGGCGGTGACGCCGGGCGCTGCACGGTCAGGAACGCGGAGCCGACCGGATTCGCGTCCTTCTCGCCATGCCGAAGGTCATGCCAGAAATTGGCCGGCAGGTCGTCATCGAGAATCCAGGACATATCGCTCATCTGATGGTCTCGCCAATCGGTCTCGCCCGGCCAGACGACTTCATGACGATCGACCTTGCTGCTCGCGATGTCGTATCGGTACAGGCATGGCTTGCTCTTGGCGTCGGGCTGGCCGTCGAACCAGACGGCGCTGCCGTCGCCGTTGATCATCATCTGTCGCGGCCCCTCCTTGCCGTGCCAGATTTCGTCCGCCTGCAACGCGCCGTTGGCCGCGCGCAGCCGCCACACGTACTCGTTCCAGCCGCGGTTGTCGGCCACCTGGGCGCTGAACAGCAGGCTGCCATCCGGCAGGCCGAGGATGTCGTGCGGGTACAGCAACGTGCGTTGCGACGGGTCGGTCACGAACTTGTCCCAGCGGATGATCGACGGCTTGATTACCGGGGCGCTCGGGTCCGGCGCCACCGGCTTGATGGCAGGGGGCGGCATCGACGGTGCCGAGGGCAACTGCCATGCAGCGGGCGACGTGGCGATTTCCAGCCTGGCTGGCAGTGCGGACAACGCGTCGGTCAATGCCGTGAACACGTCGGCCGGGACGACGGAGATGCCGGTCCTGCTGGATTGTGTCCGGTTGCCGCTGAACACGTCCAGGTCCTGGAGTGTCAATGCCTTCCACAGGCTGTAGTCGGGGTTGGGCCGGGAGTCGATGCGACCGAACTGAACGACCGTCGCCGGATGCCCGAATATGGCGCTCGTCTCCTGCACCCTGACGAACAGCGCGCTGCGGTACTGGCCGGTGATGCCGTCGCTGTGATCCTGGCGGGCCTCCCAGAACGCGTAGGTGGGTTGCAGCGCGGGCAGGCCGGAGCCGCTGAACAGCCGGTCGACGCGGGCCCGGGCCTGATCCATGCGCCAGTCCAGTTCCTGCCGGGTGATTGCGCCTTGTTGCAGCGCCTGCTGCAGTCTCGGCAAGGTCGCATGGTCGGCAATGGCTGCGCGCAGGTCCGGCCGGCGCGACAACAGGACATGGCTCCAGGGGTCCGGCAAACTCTGCAACTGCCAGCTATCGGCACTGGCCTTGACCGGGCTCGTCCGTTGCAGCACGCGCTCCACGAGCGGCTGCACCTGGTCATAGGGAGCGGAGACCAGCTGGAACACGGCTCCCGCATAAGCTTGCCGGTTCTTGCCGTTGTCCCAGATCAGCACCTGTTCGCCTCGACGGGCGGCTACTTCGTAATCGTCGTCGTGCCCGGTGTCGCGCAGTTGCTCGAATCTCCAATGCAGGCCTTCGACGGTGGTGTCTGGCAGCGGGTCGGCTCGGCAGGCGAGCGGGAGTGCGATGCCGATCAGAATCGACAGGAAGCATGCGAGGCGTTTTCTCATTGACGTTGTGCCCGGATGCAGCGGGAATTTGGACGTACGGATTCTAAGCGCGGTGTCGTGTGCTTACTGCGGTGTGCCGGGTGGCATTGCGCGGGGTATCGATTCTTGCGCCGTTCGGTATCACCGTGTACAGGCGTTGATGATGCGGACTGTCTGTTTGAGGACGTGTCGCCGGCATTGGTTGCGTGGATCTTCAGACCTCGAAAGTTCGGGAGCCGGGAGCGAATGCAACGGCTGATCTTCGCGGCGACGAAAGAAGGAGCGGGCACTGGAGCGTTGAAATGAAAGGGCGTGCTGTCGGACTATCGAGGCGTTCCATTCTTGCCAATGACAGCGCCGTTTCCGGACGATCCATCCTGACTCAAAATTGCGCGCTCGTTGTCCATTTTGTATTCAGATCAATTGCTCGGCCTCTCACGACAAGGTCAATGGCCACCTTCGCGGCCGCCACAGAATGATGAGGCAGGCAAACGGTATCGGCAGGCTCATGAAAAAGCTTGTTTCTAACCTCTTTCCGCAAAACTGTTAAATTATCGAACATTTCGTCATTGATCAAATTCTTCAGGCGTAATTCATGGGCAATCAACTCCATTGTTTTAATTTTTCTTGGATTAATTCCGTTCTTTAATGCCAGTGATTTTGCTGCCGATTCAATTACGAACCATAGTAAAACAAATGCCACTCGAAAATCGTTGTTAAAGTGAGAGGTTTTCGCCTTGGAGATAAAAGACAGCCATTTTATGATGTTTTCGTCACCACAAATCAGCGAGAAAATCTCTATCGCGGAATGAATGACACTTTTGGGAACAACAGTCCAGGACATCCACGCGGGTGATGTGGCTTGCGGGTGTTGCTGTGCTGGCATTCCACTCGAGAGCCAAACAATTAATTCATGCCGGGCTGCTACGAGTGATCTGTTGTTCTCCAGGCTTCTATTAACAGGTATGCCATCAATGAAACCTACTCGACAAGTATCGGAATTTAAAACAGAGGTACTGATTATCTCGGGAGATGTGCTGTCCTTGATTGACTCCGACTCAATGCACAGTTGCAGTGCATTTGCATAGTCAAGATGGGACTCCAGCCACTGCAAGCTATCCGATAGTTGTCGTGGGTCGCCAATGCTTGGCATAGTCCGTGCAAGATGCTCTACTCGCAAAAGTATCAATCCGTCTACACATACGAAAGCTCTGAATTTTTTGAATTCCGCTGATATGGCAATATCCGGGATAATCCCGAAAAGTTTTCGCACATCGTCGGGATTCTCGATGTCAATTCTCTTGTCAACCCAGAATCCGTCTTTTGAGTAAAAGCCGATAAATTTCTCTGACTTGTCGATAAGGTTTTCTGGTGTTTCGATCAAATCCATGTGACCACGTTCTTTGTCTTGGTGCGGGGAGTTGCAACTCTATCAAAAATCGTAATTACTCGCATTGGCAAAATAAATTCCGCCGTCTGCTTGCAGAAGATGATTTTGCAGTTTGGACTTTTTGTGGGATTGATTGAGTGGAAGTGATTCCCGTTGATAGTGGTCGGCACATGAAGTTCTTGAAAAAATCTTGAAGCCGATGCACTTGTTCGATATGTTGTTTCCGAGCTTCTTTTGACGGCCTCCGAGAGCAAAGACGGCTGCGTTTCGAGCTTCCCGGTCGCACAGTCATGGCTTCCTTGAACATGCCTACTCGCTCAATGGCATCCATCATGCGCGTGTGATCGTCCGTGTCAATCGCATCGATGATGCCTTCCTTGAGATTGATGCGATATTTGTGCAGGTCGCGGGAAGTGAGAGCGAAATCGGTGATCTTCGGCTTGCTCACCTAGTTGGCGTCGGCCTGCATATCAATGTGGAGCGCAGGCAATTCTTGCTGCTGGAAATCCGTCGAACCGAGTGGCTTCTTGAACTCTGCCTGTTTGAGCGCAGCTTGAAGAGATTGGGGGCGACCCGGAGATACCAGGTGCCGTGGCGATCGCGTCGCGGGCAGGGAATTTTGATCATCCGTGCCACTTGCCGCGGCATCGGGAAAATGAAAAAGCCGCTGTTTCTTTCGAAACAGCGGCTCTCGCATTTGGTGGCGAATCAGGGACTCGAACCCCGGACCTGCGGATTATGATTCCGTCGCTCTAACCGACTGAGCTAATTCGCCGAAGACTTGAATTATGTAGATCGACGCTTGGGCTGTCAACACCTTTTTTCATCTTCCGCGAAAAAAGTTGCCGGCGGCCCGTGCCGGCCTCGCCGTGGGGCGGGGTGTCGGTCGCCGGAACCCGCGTCCGGCAAACGACAACCCGCCCTTCACCCTCAATCCTGCGCGTAGATGTTCGAGTCCTTCGTCTCCTTGACGAACAGCAGGCCGATCACGAACGTCGCCAGCGCGATCACGATCGGATACCAGAGGCCCGAGTAGATGTCGCCCTTCGCCGCGACGATCGCGAACGCGGTGGCCGGCAGGAAGCCGCCGAACCAGCCGTTGCCGATGTGATAGGGCAGCGACATCGACGTGTAGCGGATCCGCGTCGGGAACATCTCGACCAGCATCGCGGCAATCGGGCCGTAGACCATCGTCACGTAGATCACGAGGATCGTCAGGATCACGATCGTCATCGGCCAGTTGAGCTGCGCCGGGTCCGCCTTGGCCGGGTAGCCGGCCGCCTTCAGCGTTGACGCGAGCGTCTTGTCGAACGCCGCGCCCTGCGCCTTCGCGTCGGTCGCCTTGCCTTCGTAGGCCGGGATCACCGTGTCGCCCACCTTGATTTCCGCCGTTGCGCCGGCCGGTGCCGCGACGTTCTCGTAGTTCAGGCCGGCCTTCGCGAGCGCGCTCTTCGCGATGTCGCACGAGTTCGTGAACTTCGACGTACCCACCGGGTTGAACTGGAACGAACAGGCGGCCGGATCGGCGATGACCGTGATCGGCGCCTTCTGCGTGGCGATCTCGAGCTGCGGGTTCGCGTAGTGCGTGAGCGCCTTGAACAGCGGGAAGTAGGTCAGTGCCGCGATCAGGCAGCCCGCGAGGATGATCGGCTTGCGGCCGATCTTGTCCGACAGCGAACCGAAGAACAGGAAGAACGGCGTGCCGATCAGCAGCGCGATCGCGATCAGGATGTTCGCGCTCGCCCCGTCCACCTTCAGCGTCTGCGTGAGGAAGAACAGCGCGTAGAACTGGCCCGTGTACCACACGACGGCCTGGCCGGCGGTCAGGCCGACGAGCGCGAGGATCACGATCTTCAGGTTCTTCCACTGGCCGAACGCTTCGGTCAGCGGCGCCTTCGACGTCTTGCCTTCCGCCTTGATGCGCAGGAACACCGGCGATTCGTTCAACTGCATCCGGATCCACACCGACACCGCGAGCAGCAGGATCGACGCGACGAACGGCACGCGCCAGCCCCAGCTGCCGAACGCTTCCTCGCCGATGAAGGTGCGCACGCCGAGGATCACGAGCAGCGACAGGAACAGGCCGAGCGTCGCGGTCGTCTGGATCCACGCGGTGTAGAAGCCGCGACGATTGGCCGGCGCGTGTTCGGCGACGTAGGTCGCCGCGCCGCCGTACTCGCCGCCGAGCGCGAGACCCTGCAACAGCCGCATTGCGATGAAGATCACCGGCGCGGCGATGCCGATCGACGCGTAACCGGGCAGGAAGCCGACCACGAACGTCGACACGCCCATGATCACGATCGTCACGAGGAACGTGTGCTTGCGCCCGACGAGGTCGCCGAGGCGGCCGAACACGATCGCGCCGAACGGCCGCACCGCGAAGCCGGCCGCGAAGCCGAGCAGTGTGAAGATGAAGGCGGCGGTCGGGTTGACGCCGGAGAAGAAGCTCTTGCTGATGTAGGCCGCGAGCGAGCCGGCCAGGTAAAAGTCGTACCACTCGAACACGGTGCCGAGCGACGACGCGAAGATCACCTTCTTCTCTTCGCCCGTCATCGGCGCGTGCGAAATTTGCCCGCCTAACGTTGCCATGAGTCGTCTCCAAGTCCCTTTGTAGGTGTGCGGCCGCCTTGGGTGGGGCGGGCCTGTTGACGATTATTGGTAGGGAAACTTACGGCGGACTGACTCGCGTGTGCAAAGCGGATGTGCGTCGACTTTCGTCCAATTTTCGGCTTTGAGTGCCTATCGCGCTTTCAACGTCGCCGAAATCGTCGATTTTGACGTAATCGGGGCGGGCTGCGGCGGCGTGCGTCAGGGTTAATCCGGGGCGGTTTCGGTCAGCGGCAGGCTGACGCGCACGAGCGTGCCGGCGAGGCGCGGGGCGTGCTGGTAGACGTGATCGTCGAGCGTCAGCGTGCCGCCGTGCTGCGTGGCGATCTCGCGCACGATCGCGAGCCCGAGGCCGCTGCCGTCGCCTTCGCGGCCGAGGATCCGGTAGAAGCGCTCGACGACGCGCTCGCGTTCGGCGGCCGGGATCCCCGGCCCGGTGTCCTCGACTTCGAGATGCACGAGCCGCGCGGCGGGCTCGGCGCGCACGCGCACCGTGATGCGGCCGCCTTCCGGCGTGTAGCGGATCGCGTTGTCGATCAGGTTGCCGAGCATCTCGCGCAGCATCACCGGGTTGCCGTCGACGTCGAGCGGCGTGTCGTCCGGCGGCCCTTCGTAGCCGAGATCCATGCGTTTCGCGAGCGCGGCCTGCACCCAGTCGCGCACCGCGCGCCGCGCGAGCGAGGCGATCTCGACCGGCTCGAACGTCAGCCCGCTCGCGCGGTTCTCGGCGCGCGCGAGCGCGAGCAGTTGCGTGACGAGCCGTGCTGCCTGCTCGGAGCTCGTCGCGATCTGTTCGAGCGAGCGCTGCACGTCGGGCGGGACGGGGTGGCGCAGCGCGAACTCGGCCTGCGTGCGCAGGCCCGCGAGCGGCGTCTTCATCTGGTGGGCGGCGTCGGCGATGAAGCGCTTTTGCAGCGCCATGTTCTGTTCGAGACGGGCGAGCAGGTCGTTGAACGACGTGACGAGCGGCTCGATCTCGGGCGGCGCGCGCTGCGCCTCGACCGGCGACAGGTCGTCGGGCCGCCGCGCACGGATGTGCGCCTGCAGCGCATTGAGCGGCGCGAGCCCGCGCGACAGCCCGAACCAGACCAGCAGGATCGCGAGCGGCAGGATCACGAACTGCGGCAGGATCACGCCCTTGATGATGTCGTTCGCGAGCGCGTTGCGCTTGTCCAGCGTTTCGCCGACCTGCACGAGCACGGGCTGTGTGCTGTCCGATTGCGGCAGCGCGACCGTCGTATACGCGACGCGCACGTCGTTGCCGCGCAGCAGGTCGTCGCGGAACATGACGACGCCCGGCGGCGGGCGGTCCTCGTCGCGCGGCAGCGGCATGTCGGCTTCGCCCGCGACCAGTTCGCCGCGGGTGCCGAGCACCTGGAAATAGACGCTGTCGACGTTGTCCGCGCGCAGGAAGTCGCGCGTCTGCTGCGGCAGCGTCAGCTCGGCGACGCCGTTTACCGGATGGATCTGCCGCGCGAGCACGTACGCGTTGGTCTCGAGCGCGCGATCGAACGGGCCGTTCGCGATCGTCTTCGCGACGAGGTAGGTGACGGCGATGCTCATCGGCCACAGCAACAGCAGCGGCGCGAGCATCCAGTCGAGGATCTCGCCGAACAGCGAGCGCGGGCGCGGCGCTTCGGGCGCATCGGTTTCGTCGGGCGGCGCGAACGGGTTCTCGTAGCGCGCGTCGCGCGCTTCGTCGGCGGCCGACGACGGCGCGCCGGTCGGGTGGCGGGTAGGGGCCGGCGTGGCCATCGCGGCAACGCCCGGGGTCAGCGCAGCGGCGTGCCGGCCACCGCGGGCTGGGGCGCGGCCGAGTCGGCCGGCGCGGCGGGCGTGGCCTTCTCGAGGCAGTAGCCGAGGCCGCGCACGGTCGAGATCCGTACGCCGCTGGGTTCGATCTTCTTGCGCAGCCGGTGCACGTAGACTTCGATCGCGTTGTTGCTGACTTCCTCGCCCCATTCGCACAGATGGTCGACGAGCTGCTCCTTCGACACGAGCCGGCCGATTCGCTGCAGCAGCACCTCGAGCAGGCCGAGCTCGCGTGCGGAGAGGTCGAGCACGCGATCGTTCGCGTACGCGATGCGGCCGACCTGGTCGAACGCGAGCGAGCCGTGGCGCACGACGGTCGGGCCGCCGCCCGCACCGCGCCGGGTCAGCGCGCGCACGCGCGCCTCGAGCTCGTTGAGCGCGAACGGCTTGGCCATGTAGTCGTCGGCGCCGAGGTCGAGCCCCTTCACGCGCTCGTCGACGCTGTCGGCGGCCGTCAGGATCAGCACGGGGAGATTGGAATTGCGGGCGCGCAGGCGCTTGAGCACGTCGAGCCCGGACATTTTCGGGAGCCCGAGGTCGAGGATCAGCAGGTCGAACGTCTGCATCGACAGTGCCGTATCGGCATCGACGCCGCTCTTCACGTGGTCGACCGCATAGCCCGATTGGCGGAGTGACCGGGTGAGGCCGTCCGCGAGTATGCTGTCGTCTTCCGCGATGAGAATTCGCATGGTGCTGACCGATGGCCGGCAGGGCGTTCGCGCCGGCCGGCTGTCTCCGAAGTTATTCGTGTACAACGCAGCCTGCATTGCGGGCTTGCACAAAACACTGTTTTTTTATACAGTGTCTGCATTCGTGGGCGGCGCTTGAAAGCGGGCGCGCCTCTGACAGACGCTGCTCATCATAGCAAAGGACGATTCATGGAAGATAGCAAGAAGGGCTCCGGGATGACCGCCGAGAAGAGCAAGGCGCTGGCCGCCGCGCTTGCCCAGATCGAGAAGCAGTTCGGCAAGGGCTCGATCATGCGCATGGGCGACGGCGAGGCGGCGGAAGATATCCAGGTCGTCTCCACGGGTTCGCTGGGCCTCGATATCGCGCTTGGCGTCGGCGGCCTGCCGCGCGGCCGGGTGGTCGAGATCTACGGCCCGGAATCGTCCGGTAAAACCACGCTCACGCTGCAGGTCATCGCCGAGCTGCAGAAGCTGGGCGGCACCGCAGCGTTCATCGACGCCGAGCACGCGCTCGACGTCCAGTACGCGTCGAAGCTCGGCGTGAATGTGCCGGAGCTGCTGATTTCGCAGCCGGACACCGGCGAGCAGGCGCTGGAAATCACCGATGCGCTGGTGCGCTCGGGCTCGATCGACATGATCGTCATCGACTCGGTCGCGGCGCTCGTGCCGAAGGCCGAAATCGAAGGCGAGATGGGCGATTCGCTGCCGGGCCTGCAGGCCCGCCTGATGTCGCAGGCGCTGCGCAAGCTGACCGGCACGATCAAGCGCACGAACTGCCTGGTGATCTTCATCAACCAGATTCGTATGAAGATCGGCGTGATGTTCGGCAACCCGGAAACCACGACGGGCGGTAACGCGCTGAAGTTCTATGCGTCGGTGCGTCTCGATATCCGCCGGATCGGCTCGATCAAGAAGAACGACGAGGTGATCGGCAACGAAACCCGCGTGAAGGTCGTCAAGAACAAGGTGTCGCCGCCGTTCCGCGAAGCGATCTTCGACATCCTGTATGGCGAGGGCATTTCGCGTCAGGGCGAGATCATCGATCTCGGCGTGCAGGCGAAGATCGTCGACAAGGCAGGCGCCTGGTACAGCTACAACGGCGAGAAGATTGGCCAGGGCAAGGACAACGCGCGTGAATTCCTGCGCGAGAATCCGGAAATCGCGCGCGAGATCGAGAACCGCATCCGCGAATCGCTCGGCGTCGTCGCAATGCCCGATGGTGCAGGCAACGAAGCCGAGGCGGTGGACGAAGAAGAGTGATGGTCGGGCGCCGAGGTCAGGCTGGCGAGCCGGAGGAGAGCGACGCGCCCGAAGCGGCGGGTCGCCCCGGCCGGCGAGCCGGATCCTCGAGCGCCGATCGGCGGGTCGCGGGCAGCCATGCCGCGAACCGCACCGCGACGAGGGCATCCGACGATGCCCTCGTTTCGTTTGAGATTGCCGCACCGGACGATCCGTTCGACGACGATGAATCGTTCGACGCACACGACCGCTCCCGTCGTCGCGTGTCCGGTGTCAGTTTCCCTGGCGATCGCGCATCCGGTGCGTCGGCGCCTGCGACGGAAGATGTCTATACGCGCAGCAGCCAGCATCCGCGCCGCACACGCCGTGCGTCGGGCGGTGCTTCAAGCGCTGCTTCCGGCGACGATCCGGGTGCCGGCGCGCGCAAGTCGTCGAAGCCGCCGCGTTCGTTGAAAGGCCGTGCGCTCGGCTATCTGTCGAGGCGCGAATACAGCCGCACGGAACTCGCGCGCAAGCTCGCACCGTATGTCGGCGAAGACGAGTCCGTCGAACCGGTGCTCGATGCGCTGGAGAAGGATGGCTGGCTGTCCGATGCGCGTTTTGCCGAGAGTCTCGTGCATCGCCGCGCGTCGCGTGTCGGCGTCGCGCGCATCGTCAGCGAGCTGAAGCGTCATGCGGTCGGCGACACGCTCGTCGAGGAGGTCAACGCGCAGCTTCGCGAGACCGAATGGGCGCGTGCGCAGGCGGTCTGGCGCAAGAAATTCGGTGCACTGCCGCAAACGCCGGCCGAGCGGGCGAAGCAGGCGCGCTTTCTCGCGGCGCGGGGCTTCTCGAGCGCGACCATCGTGAAGTTGCTGAAGGTCGGCGACGATTTCCCGATCGACGACTGATCGTGCCGATCGCGCGCGTGGCGCGCGATTTTGCTGCAACGCAACTGCTTCCGGACAGGCGGGAATACCCGCCGTCGCGTCAAAGTGTCTCAAATACCCAATATGCTAAAATCCGTGGGTTTTCCTCTTCGGCCTCAACCTCCAGCATGCCGCTATCCGAGCCCGTGCCCCGTCAGTTGCGACATCGACGCGCAATCCGAGCGGAAGCTTACGAGCGCGGCGACGGCTTGTGGGACATCGAAGCCTGCCTGACCGACCACAAGCCGCGCGATGTCGCGCTTGCGTCGGGCATCCGGCCCCAGGGCCTGCCGATCCACGAACTCTGGCTGCGCGTGACTATCGATCGTGACCTCAATGTCGTCGACGCCGAAGCGTCTTCGGAATGGGTTCCCTATCCCGGTCACTGTCAATCCGCCCCTCCTGCCTATCGGGCCCTCATAGGGCTCAATCTCTTCCGCAATTTCCGCCGCAACGCGAACCGGCTGCTCGCCGGCGTCGCAGGCTGTTCCCATCTCACCGAACTGTGCGCCGTGCTGCCGACCGCAGCGATCCAGGCGTTCGCCGGTGACGTGTGGAATGTGCGCGAGGAGGGTGGCGAAGGGCCGGATCAGGGCGACGTGCACGCCGAACCGCCTTTCCAGCTCGGCCGCTGCCGGGCATTGCGGTTCGACGGCGAGGTCGTGCGGCAGTATTACCCGCGGTGGTATGGCCCGCTTCGGCCGGATTTGCCCGGTGATGGCAGCACGAAGGAATGAACGGAAATCATTCGAAGAAGCGTCTAAAGCGACTTTTCATCCAACTCTCAGACTGAAGGGAATCACGCATGAAGATTCACGAGTACCAGGGTAAGGAAATCCTGCGGAAATTCGGAGTCGCGGTACCGCGCGGCAAGCCGGCGTTCTCGGTTGACGAGGCCGTCAAGGTGGCAGAAGAGCTCGGCGGCCCGGTATGGGTCGTGAAGGCTCAGATTCACGCGGGTGGCCGTGGCAAGGGCGGCGGCGTGAAGGTGGCGAAGTCGATCGAGCAGGTCCGCGAATACGCGAACCAGATCCTCGGCATGCAGCTCGTCACGCACCAGACCGGTCCGGAAGGCCAGAAGGTCAACCGCCTGATGATCGAAGAAGGCGCCGACATCAAGCAGGAACTGTATGTCAGCCTCGTCGTCGACCGCATCTCGCAAAAGATCGTCCTGATGGGTTCGAGCGAAGGCGGCATGGACATCGAGGAAGTTGCCGAGAAGCACCCGGAACTGATCCACAAGGTCATCGTCGAGCCGTCGACGGGCCTGCTCGACGCCCAGGCAGACGATCTGGCCGCGAAGATCGGCGTGCCGGCTGCTTCGATCCCGCAAGCGCGCGCGATCCTGCAAGGCCTGTACAAGGCATTCTGGGAAACCGACGCATCGCTGGCTGAAATCAACCCGCTGAACGTCTCCGGCGACGGCAAGGTCACCGCACTCGACGCGAAGTTCAACTTCGACTCGAACGCGCTGTTCCGCCACCCGGAAATCGTCGCGTACCGCGACCTGGACGAAGAAGATCCGGCTGAAATCGAAGCGTCGAAGTTCGACCTCGCATACATCTCGCTCGACGGCAACATCGGCTGCCTCGTGAACGGCGCAGGCCTCGCGATGGCGACGATGGACACCATCAAGCTGTTCGGCGGCGAACCGGCGAACTTCCTGGACGTCGGCGGTGGCGCGACGACCGAGAAGGTCACGGAAGCGTTCAAGCTGATGCTGAAGAACCCGGACCTGAAGGCGATCCTCGTGAACATCTTCGGCGGCATCATGCGCTGCGACGTGATCGCGGAAGGCGTGATCGCCGGTTCGAAGGCCGTGAACCTGAACGTGCCGCTCGTCGTGCGCATGAAGGGCACGAACGAGGACCTCGGCAAGAAGATGCTGGCCGATTCGGGCCTGCCGATCATCTCGGCGGACAGCATGGAAGAAGCTGCGCAGAAGGTCGTCGCGGCTGCCGCAGGCAAGTAAGCGCGCTCAATGAATAGGTATGGCGGCGCGGCTTGCACGCGACGCCAATCGAACAGAGGTCAAAATACATGTCGATTCTGATCAACAAGGACACGAAGGTCATCACGCAGGGCATTACCGGTAAGACCGGTCAGTTCCATACGCGCGCCTGCCGTGAATACGCAAACGGCCGCGAAGCATTCGTCGCGGGCGTGAACCCGAAGAAGGCCGGCGAAGATTTCGAAGGCATTCCGATCTACGCGAGCGTCAAGGAAGCGAAGGCGGAAACCGGCGCGACCGTGTCGGTCATCTACGTGCCGCCGGCAGGCGCAGCCGCTGCGATCTGGGAAGCGGTCGAAGCCGACCTCGATCTCGCGATCTGCATCACGGAAGGCATTCCCGTGCGCGACATGATCGAAGTGAAGGACCGCATGCGTCGCGAAGGCCGCAAGACGCTGCTGCTCGGGCCGAACTGCCCGGGCACGATCACGCCGGACGAACTGAAGATCGGCATCATGCCGGGTCATATCCACCGCAAGGGCCGCATCGGCGTCGTGTCGCGTTCGGGCACGCTGACGTATGAAGCCGTTGCGCAGCTGACGGCACTGGGCCTCGGCCAATCGTCGGCAGTCGGTATCGGCGGCGACCCGATCAACGGTCTGAAGCACATCGACGTGATGAAGATGTTCAACGACGATCCGGATACGGACGCAGTCGTGATGATCGGCGAAATCGGCGGTCCGGACGAAGCCAATGCAGCCGAGTGGATCAAGGACAACATGAAGAAGCCGGTCGTCGGCTTCATCGCGGGCGTCACGGCGCCTCCGGGCAAGCGCATGGGCCACGCCGGCGCGCTGATCTCGGGCGGTGCGGATACGGCCGAAGCGAAGCTGGAAATCATGGAAGCGTGCGGCATCACCGTCACGCGCAACCCGTCGGAAATGGGCCGTCTGCTGAAGAAGGCGCTGTAATATTTCCCCCTGGGTTCGTCCTGCAAAAAACGCCGGCCTTGCCGGCGTTTTTTGTTATGCTCGCGCAATGAATTCGTAAGCACCCACCGGACATGCGTCGTGCATGCGCCGGCGATGAACCCGGCCGCCTGCCAGGCCGCCACTGCCCCCCACATCACCCCATGCTCGAATTCCTGACGTCGCTGCACTGGGGCGCCGTGCTCCAGATCGTCATCATCGATATCCTGCTCGGCGGCGACAACGCCGTCGTCATTGCGCTCGCCTGCCGCAACCTGCCCGCGAACCAGCGGCTGCGCGGTGTCATCTGGGGCACTGCGGGTGCGATCCTGTTGCGCGTCGCGCTGATCACGTTTGCGGTCGCGCTGCTCGACGTGCCGTTCCTGAAGCTCGGCGGCGGGTTGCTGCTGCTGTGGATCGGTATCAAGCTGATGGCGCCGGCCGCCGATGCGCACGACGACATCAAGCCGGCCAGCCGGCTGTGGGACGCCGTGAAGACGATCGTGATCGCCGACGCGGTGATGAGCCTCGACAACGTGATCGCGATCGCCGGTGCGGCCGAGCAGGCCGACCCGTCGCACCGGATCCCGCTCGTGATCTTCGGGCTCGTCGTCAGCGTGCCGATCATCGTGTGGGGCAGCACGCTGGTGCTGAAGCTGCTCGACCGTTTCCCGATCGTCGTGGCGCTCGGCGCCGGGCTGCTCGGCTGGATCGCGGGCGGCTTGATCGTGAACGACCCGGTCGGCGACCGCTGGCCGGTGCTCGATACGCAGCCGGTGCTGTACGGGGCGAGCATCGCGGGCGCGCTGTTCGTGGTGGCGATCGGTTACGCGCTCAGGCGGCGCAGCGGCGCACCGCGCGCGCACTGACACTGGCCATCCGGCCGACTGCCGGATTCACGGCCTGCTGGCTACGATCGAGACGCCTGCCTTTAACGGCAGGCGTTTTTCGTTTCCGGAGCCTGCCATGTTCGAAGCCTTTTCCGTTTCCCTGTTCCGTCGTGTTGCCGCCGACCTGCGGCGCGCACATCGGTCGTCGCCGCGCTGGCGGCCGGCCGGCTTCACGCTGATCGAACTGATGATCGTGCTGGCGATCGTCGGCGTGATCGCCGCCTATGCGATTCCCGCGTACCAGGATTACCTTGCGCGCTCACGTGTCGGCGAGGGGCTCGCGCTTGCGTCGTCCGCGCGGCTGGCCGTCGCCGACAACGCCGCGAGCGGCGCGGGCCTCGACGGCGGCTACAGCCCGCCGGCCGCGACCCGCAACGTCGAATCCGTCGCGATCGACGGCGAGACCGGCCAGATCACGGTCGCCTTCACCACGCGCGTCGCGGCGGCGGGCGCCAATACGCTGGTGCTCGTGCCGTCCGCGCCCGACAAGGCCGACGCGCCCACCGCACGCGTGCCGCTCAAAAAGGGCGCGATGCAGGCCGGCGCGATCGCGTGGGAATGCTTCGCCGCCGGCAAGGGCGCGTCGTCGCTGCCGGCGCCGGGGGCCGGGCCGTTGCCGGGCGATGCCGCTACGCTGCCTGCGAAATATGCGCCGGCGGAGTGCCGCGCGTAGTGCCGGCAGCGGAGCAGGGCGGCACGGGCAGCATGCCGGCCGCCGTTTCGGTCGGCCGGGGCGGCCGCCCCGCGCCGGGGCGCGGCGCGAAGGCCCCGCACAGAGGGGGGAAAGTTTTGTATAGTGCGCCGGTTGCTGACATCCGGTTCGCTCATGCCTTCTACTTTTTCCCGTTCGTTGCCGCTCGTTGCGCTGGCTGTCGCCCTGATCGTGCCGTACGCGATCACGAATCACACGTATCCGATCCCGACCTTCTATTCCGAGTTTTCCGCGCTGGTGCTGTATCTGCTGGTGGGGGTGTCCGTCGTGCTGCTCGCGCGCACCGGTCGCCCGGCCGAACCGTTCGCCGCACCGGCCGCGTTCGTTGCGCCGCTCGGGTTCGCGGCGGTGCTCATCGCGCAGGTCGCGCTGATCCCGCTCAAGGTGCCGTCGATGAACTGGCTCGCGGTCGGCTATCTCGCCGCCGCGCTGGTCGCAATGCAGGCAGGCTTTACGCTCGCGCGCGACGGGCTGGCCGAGGCCGTGTCTCGGATGATGGCCGGCGCGCTGCTCGTCGGCGGCGTGTTCGCGGTCGGCACCCAGATCGTGCAGTTGTTCCACCTCGAGTCGGCGCTGTCGCCGTTCGTCGTGGTGTACAACGTCGCGGTCGATCGCCGCCCGTACGGCAACATGGCGCAGGCGAACCATCTGGCCAGCTACATCGCGTTCGCGCTTGCGGGCGCGCTGTATCTCGTGCAGACGCGCCGGCTCGCGGTATGGGCGTGGCTCGCGCTGTCGCTCGTGCTGTCGGTCGGTCTTGCGCTGACGGTGTCGCGCGGGCCGTGGCTGCAGGTCGCGGTGATGGTCGTCGCGGGCTTCTGGATGGCGTGGCTCGAATCGCGCCGCGCGCCGGGCAATGCGCGCGCGTGGCTGGTCCCCGTCGTGCTCGCGGTGGCGTTCATCGCGGTGAACGTCGCGGTGCGCTGGGCCAACGTGCACTATCACCTGAACCTCGCGGAATCCGCGGCCGACCGGATGCGTGACGCCGGGCAGATCGCGCCGCGCCTCGCACTGTGGAAGTACGGGCTCGCGATGTTCCGCGAGCACCCGCTGCTCGGCGTCGGCTGGGGCGAATTCCCGTCACACCAGTTCGCGCTCGTGCGCTCGCTGGGCGGCGTCGAGATCGCGAACAACTCGCACGACATCTTCATCGACCTGCTCGCGAAGTCCGGCCTCGTCGGCCTGGGCGTGCTCGTCGTTGCGCTCGTGACGTGGTTCGTGCGTGCGGTGCGAGCGCCGCAGTCGAGCATGCGCGTGTTCGGCTTCGCGCTGATCGGCATCCTGCTGATGCATGCGCTGGTCGAGTATCCGCAGCAGTACATGTTCTTCCTGTTGCCGGCGATGTTCGTGATCGGGCTGCTCGACGTGAAGCCGCTGCGTTTCCTGCCGGGGCGCGCAGCCTTCGGGCTGTTCGCGGTGCTGTCGGTCGGCGGCGTGCTGGCGGCGGTGCCCGTGCTGCGCGACTACCAGCGCGCGGAAGTGCTGTATTACGGCAGCGATCCGGCCGCGCAATACCGCGACGCGCCGTCGTTGCTGTTCGGCGCCTGGGGCGAATACGGCGCGGCCACGCTGCTCCCGATTTCGGCGGACGACCTGCCGGCCAAGCTCGCCGCGCACGAGCGCGCGATCGCGCTGCTGCCCGGCGAAACGGTGCTGCGCCGCTATGCGGTGCTGCAGGCACTGGCCGGCCGCGAAGCCGACGCGCTCGACACCGTCGCGCGCCTGCACGTGTTCGCCAAGGAGCTGAAGGACTGGCCGCAACAGCTGGCGGCGCTGTACAAGCTGTGCGACCAGCAGCCGGCGCTGAAGACGTTCAAGGCGGCGGTCGTAGCGAAATACGGCGAAGTTCCGGCCGACGCGGCCGACGACGAGGACGACGACGATTCGGATTGATACGCGCGGCCCCAGCCGGAACGGGGAATGCCGGCAGGGGCCGGGCCGTGCGGGAGCTGCGGCGCGTGCCGAACGCAGCCGCGCGGTGTAAACCGGGCGAATCCGGCGCGTATCGATTACCTCGTGGATTGCGCGGATTCCGGCTGAAGGCGCGGCGATTCGCGTCAACCATTGTCAAATCGCCGCCGCTCGCCGGGCGGCGCGTGCACAATGCGCGAAAGCGCTCGCGTGCCGGCCCGTGTGAGGCAGGGGCGGCGCGAACACCGGCAACACCGGGCTACCCGGGAAGTCCGCCACGCAGGATCGCGGCCGAGCATCGATCGGCCGTGCGGCCGTAACGGGGCGCCGGTCCGATGGCCGCGGCGCGGTGTGACGCATGCGATGCGGCCGGGCGATGTTCCCCGGCGCGCGGCGCGTTCGTCCGCAACAGTGCTGAAGAACGATATTCGACCATGGCTATTCGCTCGACCTACCTGATCCTGCCCGCCGTCGCGATGCTGTTTTCCGGCTGCGCGATGCTGTCGTCGTCGCAGGAAAGCAAGCTGACCTGCCACATCCCCCGCGCCGTTTATCCGGATACCGCTAAGCCGCTCACGCGCCAGGCGACCGTGCTCGTGCGTGCGCTGATGACGACGTCCGGCGAAGCGCAGAACGTCACCGTGACGACGAGCAGCCGTAATGCGGCGGCCGATCGCGCGGCCGTCGACGCGATGACGCACGCAACCTGCGTGCAGACGGGCGCGACCGCGAATCCGTTTCTGCTGACCCAACCGTTCGTGTTCGAGCCGCAGCGCGGCAAGTGATGCGCGGGCGGCGCGGCGTGGCGTGCGTGCCGGTTGCCGTCCGGTATGGTCTCCTGCCGGCCCCTTCGTGGCGCATGGCCGCCGAATGTCGCCGCGCGCGGCCGTCGGGCCGCGCGTGCCTGACGTTCAGTGCCGCGGCATCAGGTTCGCGCCGCGGCAAGTCGGCTCGGCCGCCGTGCTCAGCCCGAGCAGCGTGAACCCGTTGCGTTCCTGGCGTATCTGCGCATAGTGCCGCGCAACCGTTTCCCCGGTGTTGCCCGTCAGATCAAGTTCGACCTGAAAGCGGTCCTTGCTGTCCGAGCAACTGCGCACCGGGCCGTACTCGAACCCGGTGCCGGGCGCCTTGCGGGCCTTGTCGAACGCCTGCCGGCCCTTTAGCGCGGCAGCCGCCGCGGCGGGTTCGCTCCATTCGCGCGCCTGCGCATCGTTCACATTCAGCCATTCGTCGACGAAATCGCGGCCGTTGAGCGCGACGGGTTGTACGCGCTGCACGGTGCCGCCGTCGACGCGATAGCGGAAGACGCCTGGCCGCGTCAACAGTTCGCTGTCCATCGAGCTGACCGTCGCGCGCACCTCGAAGCCGTCGGGGCGCACCTTGAACCGGATCGGGTTTTCGTCGAGCACGTAGCTGTTCTCTGCATGGAACAGCACGCGTTGCGCGGTCGGGCCGTTGGCCGGTGCGACCACGTCCGCGGCGAACTGGCTCCAGCGCGACGCGCACCACGGCGTGCCGTGGACGACCGCGACCTGCCCGCCGGGCAGCGCCGAGAACCAGAAGCCGCTGCCATACGCGCCGCCGATGTCCTTGTAGTCGTCGGCCTGCCAGCGCAGCACGCGCCGCCAGCCGCCGTTTTCCCATGCGTAGGCGGTCAGCAGGTTGTCGTCGCCGCATGCGATGTCGAAGCCGGCGCGCACGAAGAGCAACGGGCGGGACGTGCCGCCGCGTTCGACGTCGACGTCCGGATTGCGGCCGAACGCCGATTCGCCGTCTTTCGGCTGGACGGGCCGGGCCGGCACGCCGAGCGCGGCTGCGAGCGTGCGTTTCAGCGCGGCCGGGTCGACCTGTTCGTCACTGCAGGCGAGCCGCGCATCGATCGCGCCGGCGAGCGCCTGCTTGTACGTACGCAGCGCGTCGCGCAGCGGCGGCGAAATCTCGACGCCGGGCCCGTCGCTCGGCGGATTGCGGACCTGCTGTACACGGTGTTGCGCGTCGATGGCCGCGCGTGCGGCGGTGTCGGCGGCGGGGCAGGCGCCGGCGGCCGATGCGGCGGCCGGCAGCAGGAGGAATGCGCACAGCAGCGGCGCGGCGCATTTCAGCGTGGGATTCTTCATGAATGAGGCGTTTTTCTGGTTTTTATCGTTCGAACGGGGCATCGCTACGGCCGGCGCTGCTCCGTGAGTGGCTGCTTTTACCGCTGGCGGTCAACCCGCGACGTCTTCGGCCTTCCAGTCTCCCGACTTCCCGCCGCGTTTCTCGCGCACGCTCACGTCGCTGATCACCATCCCGCGATCGACCGCCTTGCACATGTCGTAGACGGTCAGCAACCCGACCTGCACGGCGGTCAGCGCTTCCATCTCGACGCCGGTCCGGCCGAACGTCTCGACCTGCGCGACGCAGTGGACGCCCGGCAGCGTGTCGTCGAGCTCGAAATCGACGGCCACGCGCGTCAGCGCGAGCGGATGGCACAGCGGGATGAGGTCAGCCGTGCGCTTGGCGCCCTGGATGGCGGCGATGCGCGCGACGCCGAGCACGTCGCCCTTCTTGGCCTTGCCGTCGCGGATCAGCGCGAACGTGGCCGGCAGCATCCGGATCGTGCCGCGCGCGATCGCGATGCGTTGGGTTTCCTGCTTGCCGCCGACGTCGACCATGTGCGCATGGCCGGCGGCGTCGAAATGGGTGAGTCCTGACATGTCATGCTCCAGTGGAACGGCGTGCTCGCACGAGCACGTCCGTCGATCCTGCTTCGCGATCGGGCGGCGCGCGGCATCCGAAACCGGCTCCCCGACCCGATACGACGCTTCAACGGGCGCTTATCATAGCAGCGGCGTTCGCGTCGCCGGAGCGCAGATGGCACCGGCGCGGCACGGGACAGTCATCGCGGCGCCGGTACAATGGCCCGAATATTCAGACCAAACGCCGCGATGCGCGCCCGGCGCGCGGGACGGCGTCGTTTTCATCCTGCCATGCGTGTCAAACAGTTGCTTGCCGTGTCGCTGTCGGTGGCGCTCGCATTGCCGCCGAGCGGCCATGCGCAGCGTGCGTCCGCACCGCCGCTCGAAGCGGCGGCCGACGGCGCCCGCTCGATTTCCACCGTGCCGTCCGGCATCGCGGCCGGCGTATTCGGTACGTACGGCGGCGCGGAGAGCCGGTTCTCCGACGCGGGCAGCGCATCGGCACCGGCCGCGAGCCTGCGCGCGCCGCTGCGCGTGCTAGAGCTGCCCGACCTGGGCGACGGTTCCGGCGGCTCGCTGACGCCACAGGCCGAGCGCCGGCTCGGCGAGCGGGTGATGCGCGAAGTGCGGCGCGATCCCGACTATCTCGACGACTGGCTCGTGCGCGACTACCTGAATGCGATGGCGGCGCGGCTCGCGGCCGCGGCGGCCGCGCGCTTCATCGGCGGCTATACACCGGACTTCGACCTGTTCCCGGTGCGCGATCCGCAGATCAACGCGTTCTCGATGCCGGGCGGCTTCATCGGGATTAACAGCGGGCTCGTCGTCACGACGCAGACGGAGTCGGAACTCGCGTCGGTGGTCGGCCACGAGATGGGCCACGTGCTGCAGCGGCACATCGCGCGGATGATCGGCGCGAACGAGAAGACCGGCTATACGGCGCTCGCGACGATGCTGCTCGGCGTGCTGGCCGGCGTGCTCGCGAGAAGCGGCGACCTCGGCAGCGCAATCGCGGTGGGCGGGCAGGCGTACGCGGTGGACAACCAGCTGCGCTTCTCGCGTTCGGCCGAGCGGGAGGCTGATCGCGTCGGCTTCCAGTTGCTCGCGGGCGCGGGCTACGACCCGTACGGGATGCCGGGTTTCTTCGAGCGGCTCGATCGCGCGTCGATGGGTGATGCGGGCGTGCCCGCGTATGCGCGCACGCACCCGCTGACCGGCGAGC